>NZ_FOMJ01000001.1:624576-814936 GCF_900112605.1 Thiohalospira halophila DSM 15071 | reverse complement strand
AGTACTCCGCCCGCTCGTGCTCGTTCATGGCCGCCGTCTCCACGACCGCCGCGAACTTGTCTCGGCTGCTCCAGCCTTCGGGACCACCGGCATCGGCATCCGGGACGCAGGTCCCTTGGGCTCGAGCCTCGTTACGCCACTTGTACAGCGTGCCCAGGGCAATGCCTTCCTGCTCGGCCACCGTCTGCGGACTCAGGTTGTGGGGCGGCAACATCTTGGCCACTACAGCCTCACGCCGCTCCCGGGAATATCGTGCCACTCGTCACTCCTATCGCCCCGGCTTTTCTAAGAACATCCTACCTCACGAGGCGACAACTAGTCTGAGGGCCAGGGCGGGTGACGGCGAGCATGTCCTCCAGGGAGAGCCACAGGGTCCGGCGCAGGGCCACCACCACCGCCTCCTGCTCCGGTGTCAGGGTCGTACGCAGCCGGTGCGCCGTATGCGAGCCGTCTTCGGTGGTAGCGCGCTTACGCCAGCGGCGAATGGTGTCCTCGGAGACGCCGAACTCCCGGGCCAGCTCCCGGCCCGGCTTATCCGAGGCCTGAATGGCAGCCCGATGGGCCGGCGTGGTGGTCGCGTTCTTGTGCAACCGGATATCCATCAGGCCCGTCTCCGTAGCTGGTCCAGGAAGTCCCGCATCACGGCGCGACTGGTGAACAGTGCCCACCGCCGGTGGTCAATGCAATCGTTGGGGACCTGAC
Source organism: Thiohalospira halophila DSM 15071 (assembly GCF_900112605.1). Classification (NCBI taxonomy): domain Bacteria; kingdom Pseudomonadati; phylum Pseudomonadota; class Gammaproteobacteria; order Thiohalospirales; family Thiohalospiraceae; genus Thiohalospira; species Thiohalospira halophila. The sequence goes on along the minus strand of NZ_FOMJ01000001.1, from coordinate 814,234 downwards.
GCCTAATCCGCAGAGAGAATTTTTTGCCAGTCGTTCTTGAATTTTTCCGGGCTATTGAAGTCTCGGCTAAGCTTTATGTTCCAGTCTTTTTCAGAATTTTCGAGCCGAGTTAGTCGTAATTTCGATAAGTCATGAACTATGAAGCCGATTTTTGTTAAATGTTTCCAATTTGGAGATTCCCTTTTAAGATATAGTTTTTTACCCATGCCGAGCAAGAAGTAACACATGGCTAAGGCTTGCTGCCTGTCGTGAGCTAGGATCGCAATATCGAACTCCGAAAGGAATTTTTTATATTTTTCGCGTGCCATGAATTGAGTGACTGGCCTGAATTTGTCCCCGAAGTACTGATGGCCAAGTCGAGTAACCTTTTCCGCATAATCTGAAGAGCCATATGATAGCGGGGCGTAGATAGAGATGTTTTCATTGTTGAAGCCTTTAAGGCTATTAAATGCCTCCAGGTGGTTGTTGGTCGGGAATGAGGAGTTCCCAACTATGATTTTGAGGTTATCATTTTTGGGTCCGTCGTCTTCATATTTCTTGTCATGGAAGACAGGAACCTTTTTTGCTTTCCAGTATATTCCTTCGGCGCCGTAGTTATCCCGGAGGTATTCGACGTCGTAGTCAACATAAGTAACTAGGTTTCCAATTTTCTTTATGACGTCGTTTTTTTCTTTTGGTTGCGTCTCGGGAAAGTAAAAGTCTCCACCCCAAGGCATCCAAAATGTTTTTCCGAATAAAGCTGGGTCTCTCTGTAATAAGTTGTACGTCTCTTTGACCCACAATCCGTGGAAAAATATTCTTTTTGCCTGCTTGGCGTAATCTTCAAGCCTTTTCAGGTCTTGGTGGTTCGAGAAGTATTCTGCTGTTTGACCATTGACTAAGTTCTGCCATCTGTCTTTTGCCCCAATGAGAGCGTAATGATTTGAGAATTCATTAAGGTCAGAATCCATTACGTTGATAAAAGGGGCTAGATGTTTCTCTTCCGTTCCGAGCATGATGTGGAAGTTTTCCCCCATTAATTTCTTTTTTGGTTTTATTGCTTTCTTGTTTCTTTTATTTCCTTGTGTGTAAGCACTTCCGTGTCTACGAGCATCACTGTGAACTTCAAGTTCTTGACGCGCCCTTGCTAGAACGTCCTCTGGAATTTGTGCTGCGTCCGAGAAATTGATGGGTGAGGGTGGCTCTCCCCGGCACCAGCGACCCCATGCTGCGCGGAAAGCGGAATCCAGGTTGGTTGCGAACTGAAGGTACTGGCTAAGGGGCGCCTTTCGAACCATGGACCGGAGCGACTGGCGGAGCTGATTGATGGCTTCCGGCTCCCGCGAGCAGCTTATGGCCAGCGCGCGGTACTGTGAGAAGTCCCGGGCAATGAAATCGCCAAGCCCGACATTCTGTAAATGGCTGGCCGCGTGTCGTCCCGCAAAGGTCTCGCTGGGGCAGGTTATGACCGGAACACCCATCATAAGGGCCTCGACGGTGGTCAGGCCGCCTGTGTAGGGCCAGGGGTCGAGGGCTACATCAATACGGTTGTAGGTTTCCAGGAGTTGCCGATGGGGGCTACCGCCCTCGAGCACCAATCGCTCGGAGTCGATCTCGAAATGGGCGAAGAGTTCCAGGACCCATTGTCGGACCCCGGGGTCGTCGAGCTTCCGGTCCTTGAGCAACAGGCGACTGCCAGGGACTGCGGTCAGTATCGAGGACCAGAGTTCGGCCACCGTCTCGTTGAACTTGTGGAGGTTGTTCAGGCAGCCGAAGGTGAAGGGCTCTCCCTGAAGGGCCGGCAGGTGATTGATCTCCGGGAAGCTTGAGGGCCCGGTGTAGCTCACATAGCCGCCCGGCAGGCGGATGAATTGCTCCGTATAGCGGTATTCGGATCCCGGCGGGGTCTCCACGGCGTCGGTCAGGAGGTAGTCCATGGTCGGCAGTGCCGAGGTATCGAACAGGCCACCGACCCACTTTACTTGTACCGGAGCCACGCGCTGAGCGACCGCTGGGAGGACGTTGCGCTCACTGTGCCCCGCCATCTCCACCAGAAGGTCGAGTTCGTCATCCAGTAGTTGGTCGTGGACTTCCTGATGAGACCAGCCGGCGATATTGGTATAGCATGTTGCAATCTCTCGGAAGCGGTTGGCAACGGGATCCGAGGGGTTCCCTTCTCGGATAGAATATAAGAACAGCTCGTGATCAAAATAGTCGGCGAGGAAGCGCATCCCGGTGATACTCATCCAGCCGGCAGGATGTGCTAGAAAACCGTTGGAGACAAAGCCAATCCGCAGGGGGCGGTCGGCGCTTGTGTCTCGCTCGAACTCGGTGTTTCGGGGGAGGTGGTCGATGCATGCCTCGCGCCACTCTCGATAAATGTCATCGATCTCGGCCAGCGACAAATCCGGCCGATAGTGAGCGAGCATCAGGAGGTTCGACCACAATAGGTTGCTTTGAGGGCTTTTTTCAAGGGCTTTTCGCAGCCAGCCCATGCCTCCTGCTTTGTCGCCCAAATCGAAGGCCAGCATGGCCAGATCGTTGATTAGCGAGGGCGGTAGATCGCGACCGGCGTTAAACTGATTTTCTAGGAAATCTCGCGCTTCCATGCGCCGATGCAGTCCGCGTAGCGCTTGGTAACGGTGCCGGAGCAGGTTGATATGGTCAGACCACTGTGCGGCCTCGTTGTCCAGGATCTCCAAAACTTCTTCGTGGAGTCCGTAGGAGTTCAGGATTTCGAGGTGGCGGGCGACCACGGCAAAGATCGTATCTCCGCCGCGCGCCATGGCCTCTCGGGATAGCCTGACAGCCTCTTCCTCTTCACCATCCCATATGGCTACCTGAGCTCGGAAGCTATAGGTGCGGTAATGCTCAGGGTGATGCTCCCGGAGGTGGTCGACCAGGCGGCGGACGGTGGGCACATCGCCATCCCGAACCGCGACGGTCGCCGCCTCGACGGTCTGGATGAGGTCTTCCTGCTGTTCGTCAGTGGTGGCCGGGGACGGCTGGGGATTCTTGCCCCGCTTGGGCGCTCGCTTGTTGCGCTTCTTCCGCTGGCTCATGGCTCGGTTCTTCTCCGGGCTGGCTGTTGGGATACCACCTTCCGCGCTAGGATGGTGCTATCGGCATCGTAGCACAGCAGGGGGTTGGACCAAGTGGGCGAGGGAACCGCGGGACGAGGGCTCGGTTGGGAGGCCTCCATCCCGGTTCGAATCAGGGCGGTGGAGGAACCGGGGGACCAGGATTTCCAGAGGGGAATCAATATCCGCCTTCTTCGGGTGCTGACGGCTCCGGAGGATTCGGCGTCCGGTGATGAGGCCGATGATCGCGTTCGGCACCGTCTGGAGGCCAAGGTAGATCTGCTGCTTGTCACGATGGCACAGCAGGCGTGGAGTTCGGTTGGCCGGCAGGAGGTGGTCTTGTCCCGGGATGGCATCCGCGTGGAGATCGGGGAATCGAACGCCAGAGGGGAGGTGCGGGATATAGAGCTCTGGCTGGCCGCGGAACAGCCGCAGCCCCTGTACCTGCGGGGCCTGATCAGCGGAGAACCGGATGCCCAGGGTCGGGACTTCCTGGCGTTCGAGGGATTATCGGAGGAAGAAAGCGAATTACTGGAGCGGTTCCTGTTCCAGCAGCACCGCCGGGCTGTGGCGGCGGCGCGGCGTCGCCAGGGGTAAAGACAGGCGGTCTCCTCGCTGCCAACCGCCGATTTTTTGACATCCTTGACCCGTGCTGTTAACAATTGCGCATAAGATCCTGATCGGTCGAAACGACCGACGCGCCGGGGAGGGGGAGACGCGGCATGCAGCCTGCGCAAGTCATCGTGATGGAGCCCGACGCCGAGCGGCGGGCGGCCATGGGGGCGGTCCTGCGCTTCCTCGGCTGGTTTCCGCATAGTGAGGCAGAAGGCTGGCCGGAGCCGGCGGCCGTGGCCTTCGGCCTCCTCGGTCCGGGGGCCGATGGCGAACAGCGCCGGCGTTTCGACGCGCACAGCGGTGCCCATCCCCTCATTCGGGTGGTAGAGGGCGAACACGCCGACCCGGAAGGGCTCGCCGTCCGCTATCCGCTGGAGCAGGCGGAGCTGGAGGCGATACTCAACCGGGCCGGTGTCCACGCCGCGGCCACGGGTCCCGATCCGGGCCGCGACCTCGTGGGCAACAGCGAGGCCGTCCGCCGCGTGCGCCGGATGATCCACCAGGTCGCCGGTTCCGATGCCAGCGTTCTCATCCTCGGCGAGTCCGGTACCGGCAAGGAGCTGGTGGCGCGCAGCCTCCACCGCCTCTCCCCGCGTGGCGACGGCCCCTTCGTGCCGGTGAATTGCGGCGCCATCCCCGGGGAGCTCATGGAGTCGGAGCTCTTCGGCCACGAGAAGGGCGCCTTTACCGGCGCCGTCTCCAGTCGCCAGGGCCGCTTTGAGCTCGCCGGCGGCGGTACCCTTTTCCTGGACGAGATCGGCGACATGTCCGTGGCCATGCAGGTCAAGCTCCTGCGCGTCCTCCAGGAACACAGCTTCGAGCGGGTAGGCGGTACCCGCAGCCTCCCGGCGGATGTCCGCGTGGTGGCGGCTACCCACCGGGACCTGGAGGTCCAGCTCGCCGACGGCGCCTTCCGCGAGGACCTCTACTACCGGCTCAACGTCTTCCCCATCGAGATGCCGCCCCTGCGCCACCGGCGCGAGGACATCCCGCTGCTCATCGACGCCATCGCCGAGCGCATCCACCGCGCCGGCCGCGGCTGGGTTCGGCTCACCCCGGCGGCCCGCCAGGCCCTGGCCGCCCACGACTGGCCGGGCAATGTCCGCGAACTCTCCAACCTCATGGAGCGGCTGGTGATCATGCACCCCTACGAGGAGGTGGATGTGGCCGACCTGCCGGAGCGCTATCGCGACGAGGCCGCCCACGGCGCCCCGGCGATGGCCGGTACGGCCACGCTACCCCCCGAGGGTCTCGACCTGCGTGGCCACCTCGGCGAGGTGGAGCAGGCGCTCATCAGCCAGGCCCTGGAGGCCAGTGACGGCGTGGTGGCCCAGGCCGCCAAGCTGCTGCAGCTGCGCCGGACCACCCTGGTGGAGAAGCTGCGCAAGTACGGTCTTCAGCGGGAGTCCACCTCGGCATGAGCGGGGCGGAGATGACGGCCGAGGGCGACCCGGATCCACAGGGTGACCCACAGGTCGAACAGCAGAAGGAGCTGGAGGCGGCCTTCCAGGCCTTCAATCGCCTCTCCGAGCAGCTTACCGAGTCCTATCGCGACCTGGAGCAGCAGGTCGCCGCCCTGACCAGCGAACTGGAGCGCTCCCGCGCCGCCCACTCCGAGGAGCTGGCGGAGAAGGAGCGCCTGGCCGAGCGGCTGGAGCGGCTGGTCCGGGCGCTGCCCGCCGGCGTCGTGGTCGTGGGCGGCTTCGGTGCCGTGGAGGAGGCCAACCCGGCCGCCCGGGAGCTGCTGGGTGAGCCCCTGGAGGGCCAGCCCTGGGCGGCGGTCATCGCCCGCGCCTTCGATCCCCAGGGCTCCGGCTACGACCTGCGCCTGCGCGATGGCCGGCTCGTGAACCTGGCCACCTGCCCTCTGGGCAACGAGCCGGGCCAGATCCTGCTGCTCACCGATGTCACCGCCGATCGCGCCCAGCAGGAGCGCGACCACCACCAGAAGCGGCTGCTGGCCATGGGCGAGATGGCGGCCAGCCTGGCCCATCAGGTTCGCACCCCGCTCTCCTCGGCGCTGCTCTACGCCGGCCACCTGCGTCGGACCGACCTCGACGAGCAACGCCGCCAGGCGGCCGCGGAGAAGATTACCAGCCGCCTGCAGCGCCTGGAGAAGCTGGTCAACGACATGCTCATCTTCGCCCGGGGCGGCATCGGCGGGGCCGAGCGCCTGCCGGCCGGGGAGTTCCTGGGGGCGGTGGCCGGCGGGGTCGCCGGCGAGGCCGAGCAGGCGGGCGTGGAACTGGTTACCGAGACCCATGGCCTGGAGGAGGCCGAGCTGCGCTGCAATCGCGAGCTGCTCACCAGCGCGGCCCTGAACCTGGCGAACAACGCCGTCCAGAGCATGGGGGAGGGTGGTCGGCTGCGCCTCTCCCTGGTCAGTCCGGACAGCGACTACGTGGACTTGGAAGTGGCCGACACCGGCCCCGGGATCGACGACGAGGTGCGCCAGCGCCTCTTCGAGCCCTTCTTCACGACCCGCTCCGGCGGCACCGGCCTGGGGCTGGCCGTGGTCCAGGCGGTGGCCCGGGCGCACCACGGCGAGGTCCTTGTGGAGAGCGAGCCGGGTGTGGGTTCTACCTTCCGCCTGCGCCTGCCACTGGGGCTGGGCGAGCACGAACAAGAGGAGAACGACGGGGCATGAGTGAACCGGTCATCCTGGTAGTGGAGGACGACGAGTCCCTGGCCGAGGCGGTGGTGGACACCCTGGAGCTCTCGGGGTACCGGCCGCTGCACGCCGCCGACGGCAGTGCGGCCCTGGAGCAGCTCAAGACCGAGCCGGTGGATCTGGTGCTCACCGACGTCTGGATGAAGCCCATGGACGGCGATGAGCTCCTGCGCCGGGTGAAGGCCGAGCGGCCGGACCTCCCGGTGCTGATGATGACCGCCTACGGCACCATCGAGAAGGCGGTGGCCGCCATGCGGGAGGGAGCGGCCGACTACCTGGTCAAGCCCTTCGAGGCGGAGGTCCTGGTCAATACCGTGGCGCGCTACGCCGGCCGCTACGGCTCCGGGACCACGGAGATGGTCGGCGATGACCCCAAAACCACCGAGCTGGCGGACCTCGCCCGCCGGGTGGCGGCCAGCGACGCCACCATCCTCATCACCGGCGAGTCCGGCACCGGCAAGGAGGTGGTGGCCCGCTACCTCCACGGCTGTTCGCCGCGCGCCGAGGGCCCCTTCGTGGCGGTGAACTGTGCCGCCATCCCCGAGACCATGCTGGAGGCCACGCTCTTCGGCTACGAGAAGGGGGCCTTCACCGGCGCCCACCAGGCCTCGCCGGGCAAGTTCGAACAGGCCCAGGGCGGTACCCTGCTCCTGGACGAGATCTCCGAGATGGACCTGGGGCTCCAGGCCAAGCTCCTGCGCGTGCTGCAGGAGCGCGAGGTGGAGCGCCTCGGTGGGCGCAAGGTCATCGAGCTGGACGTCCGCGTACTGGCGACCTCCAACCGGGACATGAAGGCGGAGGTCGCCGCCGGCCGCTTCCGCGAGGACCTCTACTACCGCCTCAACGTCTTCCCGCTGCCCATCGCACCGCTGCGGGACCGTCCCCGTGATATCCTCCCCCTGGCGGAGCATCTGCTGGAGCGCCACGCCCGCCAGCTCGGTCGCGCCATCCCGGGGATCAGCGAGGGGGCGGCCGAGCAGCTCCACCGGCACGACTGGCCGGGCAATGTGCGCGAGCTCGATAACGTCCTCCAGCGGGCATTGATCCTCCAGCCGGGTGACGAGATCCTGACGCAGGATGTCCACTTCGAGCCGGGGACCGCCACTGCCTCGACGCGGCCGTCCGCCGCATCGGCCGCGGCGCCGGCGCCGACGGAAGGGCCGGCCGACGAGGGCGACCTGGAATCGGAGCTGCGCCAGCGCGAGCAGGCGAGCATCCTCGAGGCGCTGCGCAATGCGCCCAGCCGCAAGGAGGCCGCCGCCCGTCTCGGGGTGAGTGAGCGGACGCTGCGCTACAAGCTGGCGCGCCTGCGCGAGGACGGGGTGGAACTCCCCGGCTAGGCTGGCGCAAAAACTGCATGGATCCCGAAGTCGAGCAGACCGGGACCGGGAGTAGAGAGCGATGAACAATATCGACCCGTCTTCGATGATGGCTGAGATGCAGCGCCTGTCGGCGCAGGCGCAGGGGGGCGTGGATCGTCCCGAGGCGCCCGCTGTATCCGGTCACGGCGAGGGCCCGGGCGCTGCGCAGGGCAGTGAGGAGGCGGAGGCGCCGAGCTTCACCGAGCTGCTCAAGCAGTCCATCGACCAGGTGGACGAGCTTCAGAAGGCCTCCGGCGACGTGAAGGAGGCCTTCCAGGCGGGCGACCCGAATACCAGCCTGGGGGATGTGATGATCGCCGGCGAGAAGGCCGGCCTCGCCTTCCAGACCCTCTCCGAGGCGCGCAGCAAGCTCCTGGAGGCCTACCGGTCCATCCAGAACATGTCGGTCTGACGCGCGGGCGGTACTGACGAATCATGGAAATGGCCAGAGCGCCCAATCTCAGCGCCCAGCTCGAGGGCTTCACCCGCCTGCCGCGTTCCCGGCAGGCGGGCCTTGTCGTGGGTGCGGCGGCCATCCTCGGGATCATCATCGCGGTCCTGCTCTGGTCGCAGCAGCCCAGCTATGCGCCGCTGTTCACCGGCCTGGAATCCAAGGAGGCCGGCGAGGTCGCCCAGGTGCTGGAGCAGGAGGGCATCCCCTACGAGGTGGACAGCGGCGCCGGCCGCATCGACATCCCCGCCAGCGACGTCCACCAGACCCGGATCAAGCTGGCCGCCCAGGGCCTGCCCAGTGGGGGCTACGACGGCTTCGAGATCATGAAGCAGAACGAGGGCTTCGGGGTCAGCCAGTTCATGGAGCAGGCCCGCTACCAGCGCGCCCTGGAGGGGGAGCTGGCCCGGTCCATCATGAGCATGGGTACGGTGGAACAGGCGCGGGTCCACCTGGCCATGCCCAAGGATTCCGTCTTCATCCGGGACCGCAAGGAGCCCAAGGCCTCCATCGTGGTCCATGTCGGCTCCGGTGGCAGCTTCAGCGACGAGCAGGTGCAAGCGGTCACCAACCTGGTTGCGTCGGCCATCCCGGCCCTGGAGGCCGACAAGGTTTCCGTGGTCAATCAGAGCGGCGAGCTGCTGAGTGGCCGCGAACGCGACCCCGAGGCCGCCGAGGACGAGCGCCAGTTCAACTACGTGCGCCGGCTGGAGCGGGCCTACGCCAGCCGGATCGAGAACATCCTGCAGCCGGTGGTGGGTCGGGACGGCGTCCGCGCCCAGGTGACCGCCGAGGTGGACTTCACCGAGACCGAGCGGACCCAGGAACTCTTCAATCCGGATACCGCCGCCGTGCGCTCCCGCCAGGAGAGCCGCTCCACCCAGCGGGATGGCGACGCTGCCGGAGTCCCGGGGTCGCTCTCCAACGAGCCGCCGGGGGCGGCCACGGCGCCGGAGGAGGTCAACCCGGGGGAAGGGGGCAACGGGAACGGCGATTCCGGCCAGGTCGTGCGCGAGGACTCCACGGTCAACTACGAGCTGGATCGGACCATCACCCACTCCAGCACGCCGGCGGGGGCGCTGAAACGGCTCTCGGTGGCGGTGGTGGTGGACCACGAGCAGACCACCAACGAGGCCGGCGAGGAGGTTACCGTTCCCCGCGACGAGGCGGAGGTACAGCGCATCGAGTCCCTGGTGCGCGACGCCGTGGGCTTCGACCCCGGGCGCGGTGACAGCGTCAACGTGGTCAGTGCCTCCTTCGCCCCCGGCGACGATCCCACCAGGGTCCCGTGGTGGGAGCAGCCCTGGGTCTGGGATATCGCCAAGCAGGTCGTCGGTGCGGCGCTGGTCATCTTCCTCATCCTCGGCGTGCTGCGACCGGTGTTGCGCAACCTGGCGCAGCCCCCGAGCCACGAGCCCAGCGAGGAGGAAGAGGACGAGGCCATGGCCGAGCTGGAGCGCCAGAAGGCGCAGATGCAGGAGGAGCTCGAGCGCGAGATCCAGGTGGCCGACTACGAGACCAACCTGCAGACCGCCAAGACCCTTGCCCAACAGGATCCCAAGCGCGTGGCGCAGGTGGTAAAGTCCTGGATCGGATCCGAGGAATAACGCCCGCGGAGGTGGAACATGGCAGAGGCGGCAGCGGACCAGCAGCAAGAGGCCAAGGCCGAGCTCCCGAACAAGAAGAAGGCGCTTTCGGGGGTCGAACGGGCTGCCGTCCTCCTGCTCTCCCTGGGAGAGCAGGACGCCGCCGAGGTCATGAAGCACCTCGGCCCCAAGGAGGTCCAGGGCCTGGGTCAGACCATGGCCCAGCTCGGGGGCATTACCCGCGAGCAGGTCAGCGATGTCCTCTCGGAGTTCGTCGAAACCGTGGACAGCCAGACCGCTCTGGGTGTCGAGGCGGACGACTATATCCGCAATGTGCTTACCAAGGCGCTGGGCGAGGACAAGGCCGACAGCCTGGTGGACCGCATACTGCTCGGCAAGGGCTCCAAGGGGCTGGAGTCCCTGCGCTGGATGGAGCCGCGCGCCGTGGCCGAGATGATCCGCGTGGAGCATCCGCAGATCATCGCCATCGTCCTCTCCTTCCTGGAGGACGACCAGTCGGCGGAGGTCCTCTCCATGCTCCCCGAACAGGTCCGGACCGACGTCACCCTGCGCATCGCCACCCTGGATGGCATCCAGCCCAATGCCCTGCACGAGCTCGACGAGATCTTCGAGCGCCAGTTCGCCGGCGGCAACACCTCCAACCTCAAGTCGGCCAACATGGGCGGCATCAAGAAGGCGGCGGACATCCTCAACTTCGTGGACTCCAACGTGGAGACCGGGGTTCTCGACAACATCAATGACGTCGATCCGGAGCTCTCCCAGAACATCCAGGACCTGATGTTCGTCTTCGACAACCTCGCCGACATCGACGATCGCTCCATCCAGGCGCTGCTGCGCGAGGTCCCCTCGGACACCCTCATTACTGCCCTCAAGGGGTCGGAGGATGCGGTCAAGGACAAGGTCTTCAAGAACATGTCCAAGCGGGCCGGCGAGATGCTCAAGGACGACCTGGAGGCCAAGGGCCCGGTCCGCCTCTCCGACGTGGAGGAGGCGCAGAAGGAGATCCTCGGTATCGCCCGGCGCATGGCCGAGGCCGGCGACATAACCCTGGGCGGCAAGGGCGATCAGTATGTCTAGCGTGATCCCCGCCGCCGAGGCGGAGGCCGTATCGCGCTGGTATGCACCGGACATGGACGACCCGGAGGGCCGCCGACAGAAGGAGGCCGAGGCCGCCGCGGAGGCGGAAGAGGCCGCCGAGGAGGAGCCGGAGGCCGATCCCTGGCCCACCGAGGAAGAGCTGGCCGCCATCCGCGAGGAGGCGCGCACCCAGGGCTACAACGCCGGTTACGAGGCCGGCCACGCCGCGGGCGAAGAGGCCGGTACCGCCGCGGGGAAGGAGGCCGGGCACCAGGAGGGCCACGCCGCCGGCTACGAGGCGGGGCTGGCCGAGGGTCGCGAGGCCGCCGAGGCGGAGCGCCAGCAGTACGCGGATGCCGCCGCCCAGCTGGAGGCCATCACTGCCGCCTTCGCGCGCCCCCTGGAACAGCTCGATGAGTCCGTGGAGGAGCAGCTGCTGGCGGTGGTGAATGCCGCCGCGCGCCAGTTGGTCCGCCGGGAGCTCCGCCACCACCCGGACGAGGTGGTGGCCGTCGTCCGCGAGGCCCTGGCCGAGCTCCCGTCCCAGGCCCAGGCCTACGAACTCCACCTCCATCCCGAGGATGCGTCCCTGGTGCGCGAGGCGCTGGGGGTCCGCGAGGATGACGCCGAGCGCCAGTGGGAGCTGGTGGAAGACCCCGGCCTGACCCGCGGCGGCTGCCGCGTGGAGAGCGAGTACACCCGCGTGGATGCCACCCTGGAACGGCGCCTGGCGGCGCTCTCGGCGCGCCTGCTGGGCGGGGAGCGGGGCGATGACGACCAGCACGCCGACGGCTGATCGCCGCGAGGCCCTCAAGGACCGGCTGCAGCGCGCCACCGAACGGCTGGAGGCCACCCCGCTGCGGCCACGGGTGGCCGGCACGCTCACCCGCATGGTCGGCCTCACCCTGGAGGCCGTGGGCCTGCAGGCCCCCACTGGTGCCCGCTGCCTCATCGAGAACCCCGATGGCACCGAGGTGGAGGCCGAGGTGGTCGGTTTCCACGGGGATCGGCTCTACCTCATGCCCACCACGGAGCTGGGGGCCGTGGTCCCCAATGCCCGGGTGGTGCCCACCGGCCGCGTCCAGGAGGCGCCGGTGGGGGAGGGCATGCTCGGCCGCGTGGTGGATGGCGGCGGCCAGCCGCTGGACGGACGGGGCCGTCTGGAGGTCCACGACCGGGTGCCGCTGACCAGCCGGGGGGTCAATCCCATGGCCCGGGCACCGGTGCGCGATCCCCTGGATACCGGGGTCCGGGCCATCAATTCCATGCTCACCGTGGGCCGCGGCCAGCGCATGGGGCTCTTCGCCGGCTCCGGTGTCGGCAAGAGCGTCCTGCTGGGGATGATGACCCGCTTCACCAGCGCCGACGTGGTGGTGGTGGGGCTCATCGGCGAGCGCGGGCGCGAGGTCAAGGACTTCATCGACAACATCCTCGGCGAAGAGGGGCTGGAACGGGCCGTGGTGGTCGCGGCCCCCGCCGATACGACGCCGGTGATGCGGCTCCACGGCGCCGCCGAGGCCCACGCCATCGCGGAATACTTCCGCGACCAGGGGCGGGATGTCCTCCTGCTCATGGACTCCATCACCCGCTACGCCCAGGCCCAGCGCGAGATCGCCCTGGCGGTGGGGGAGCCGCCGGCGACCAAGGGCTACCCGCCCTCGGTCTTCGCCAAGCTCCCCGCCCTGGTGGAGCGCGCCGGCAACGGTCCGCCAGGTAGCGGCACCATCACGGCCTTCTACACCGTCCTCACCGAGGGCGACGACCAGCAGGATCCCATCGCCGATGCCGCCCGCGCCATCCTGGACGGCCACGTGGTCCTCTCCCGCCGTCTGGCCGAGAGCGGCCACTACCCGGCCATCGACATCGAGGCCTCCATCAGCCGGGTGATGCCGGATATCACCAGCCCGGAGCACCAGCAGTCGGCGCGCCGCTTCAAGCAGATCTGGTCCACCTACGAGCAGAATCGCGACCTCATCAGCATCGGCGCCTACACCCGCGGCTCCGATCCGGCTATCGACCAGGCCATCGAGTGGCAGCCGCGGTTGATGCAGTTCCTGCAGCAGGACATGCGCCACGGCGAGGCCCTGGAGCAGAGCGTCCAGGCCCTGCACCAGGTCCTGCCGGCCCAGGGAGGCTGATAGGCCGATATGGCGGACCGCAGCGAACGCATCCAGCCGGTGGCCCGGCTGGCCGATAACCGGGAGTCCCGTGCCGCCAAGGAGCTGGCCGAGGCGCAGCAGCGGCTGGAGCAGCAGCATCAGCAGCTCACCAACCTCCACGGCTACAAGCAGGAATACGAGCAGGCCCTGCAGACCGCCGGCCGGCAGGGGCTGCGCGGCCAGCAGGTCCGCGATTTCCACCGCTTCCTCATCCAGGTCGATCAGGCTATCGCCGGCCAGCAGCAGGTAGTGGAGCGGGCCGAGGCGGAGGTGGAACAGGCGCGCCGGAAGTGGCTGGCCGCGCGCACCGAGACCCGTCGGATCGAGACCCTCCAGTCCTGGTATGCCGAGGAAGAGGTCCAGCGCGAACAGCGCCAGGAGCAGAAGGAGACCGACGAACGCGCCGGTCGACCGCGGGGCGGCCCCGTCCGCTAGCCGCTCGTACCTCTCTGGCACAGCCGTTGCAAAGTCTCTCGCGGGCACATCAGCGAGGACACAACAACCATGTCAGCCATCGCGGCGCAGAACACCATCGCTGCCCAGGGAACGGGGCGTCCGGCCGCCACACAGGGGTCGTCGGACGGGGGGGGAGATGGATTCTCGAAACTGTTGCAGGCCGTGCGCGGGGCGGAGGGAAGCGGCAAGGGATTGCCGGCGGACGGCTCCGAGCTGCCGGAGGACGGCAACCCCTTCGCCGACGCCGATACCGATCTGCTCAAGGCGCTGTTCGGGATCGGCAAGGAGGGGGCCGAGGCGCTGACGGAGCTCTCCGCCGAAGAGGGCCAGGCCCTGCTGGCCCGGCTCCAGGAGATGCTCGGGGAGCTGGACCTCAAGGGCGGCGGTGGCCTGGGCGAGCAGCTCGCGCAACTGCTCCAGTCGGGGGGTGGGAAGGACGCCGAGGCCCTGGCGAATCTACTGCAGTCGGGTGGCGGGGAAGGGGAACGCTCCCTGCAGGGGCTGCTGCAGGAGATCGCCGGCTCCGATGAGGGGCTGGCCGCGGCCCTGCGCGGCATCGACGGCGGCAATGATGCCGCCTCCATCCGGCAGACCGCCGCCGCCCTGCTGGCCAGTGCCGGCGAGGGCGGTGGGCAGGGCGGGAGCAGGGGCGGCCTGGAGGCGCTGCGCCAGCGCCTGGAGGGGCTCGACCTGCCGCAGTCGACCCGCCAGCGGCTGGAGGCCGCCCTGCAGGGCACTGAGGGCCGGGCCGCCACCACCGAGGGGCTCGATACCGGTCGGGGTGAGAGCCGTCTCCAGGCCTTCCTGCGCGCCGGCCTCCAGTCCCTGGGCAGTAACGGACAGGGCGAGGGGGAGCGCAACCTCGCCCTCAAGGCGATGGATGGTGAGGGCCTGATGGGCCGCCAGGGCTCGTTGCTCGGCACCTCGACCGGCACCGGTAGTGAGGCCGGCCGCAGCGGGGAGACGGCGGCCCAGCGGGTTGCGGCCATGGGGCTCGGCACCCAGGCCGGCAGTGGCGGCGGCTTCGGGAGTGGCTTCGGCGGCGGCTTCGGCGCCTCCACCGGCGGATTCGGCTCCGCCTTCGCCGGGACCTCCACTGCGGGGACCATCGCCAACTCGCCCCTGGGGGCCTCGGTGAACGGCCAGGGCTGGAACCAGGCCGTGGGCGAGCGGGTGGTCTTCATGGCCCGCAACGGCATCCAGCGGGCCGATGTCCGCCTCCATCCCCAGAACCTCGGCCCGCTGGATATCCGCGTCTCGGTGCAGAACGAGCAGGCCAGCGTGACCTTCAACGTCCAGAACGCCACCACCCGCGATGCGGTGGAGCAGGCCCTGCCCCGGCTGCGGGAGCTCTTCGAGCAGCAGGGCATGGACCTGGTGGACGTGGATGTCTCCGACCAGCAACAGCAGTTTGCCGAGGAGGGCGACGGCCGCCCGGGTAGTGGTGAACACCCCGGCCACGGGGAGGTTGCCGCCAATGAAGAGGCCGACGGGACCGTCGTGAGCATGACTCCCGACGAGGTGGCCGCGCGGGGTGGCGTGGACTACTACGCCTGACCGCGGCTTGCCTATGGCGGCACCTTGGGAAACAATGGCGGCACGACGGTCGGCCGCCATAACGGCGGCCCCGGCCTCCAGCCGCAGCGAACGGGAAGACCGGAATGGCGAAGAAGGAAGTCGACGTCGATGTAGGTAATGGCGGCGGCGGTGGGATGTCCACCGGCAAGCTCGTCATCATCCTGGTGGCCGCCCAGGTCGTCCTCATCGGCGGGTTGGTGGCCGCCCTCTGGTTTGCCGGCGTCTTTGGTGGCGGCGGCAGCAGCGGGGGCGGTGGAGAGGCCGAGCAGGCCCAGGAGTCGCAGGAGACCCACTACATCGAGATGGGGGATCCCTTCACCGTGAACGTGAACGGCGGAGGCGCCCGGTTCATGCAGGTGGGGATCCAGGTCATGAGCCGGGATCCCAAGGCGGGGGACGCGGTGGAGACCCACATGCCGGTGATCCGGGATCGCATCAATACCATCCTGGGGTCCCAGAATGCCGAGCAGGTCCGCACCACGGAGGGCAAGCAGCAGTTGCGCAAGGCCATCCTCGAGGATATGCGCAAGGTGCTGGAGGAACGCTATGGCAAGCCCGCCATTGAAGAGGTCTACTTCACCAAGTTCGTGATCCAGTAGGCGAGCCCATGGCCAGCAGCGAACTACTCTCCCAGGACGAGATCGACGCCCTCCTCCACGGCGTTGGCGATGAGGAGGGGGGAGAGGAGCAGGAGGAGACCGGCGCCGAAGGTCCGGTCTCCTTCGATTTCGCCAGCCAGGATCGGATCGTCCGTGGGCGAATGCCCACGCTGGAGATGATCAACGAGCGCTTCGGCCGTTCGTTCCGGATCAGCCTCTTCAACATGCTCCGCCGCAGTGCCGAGATCTCCGTGGGCGGGATCCGGATGATGAAGTTCGGGGAGTACGTCCACACCCTCTTCGTCCCCACCAGCCTCAACATCGTGCGCATGAAGCCCCTGCGCGGGACGGCGCTCATGGTGCTGGATCCCAAGCTGGTCTTCTCCGTGGTGGACAATTTCTTCGGCGGTGGCGGGCGCTTCCACACCAAGATCGAGGGGCGGGAGTTCACCCAGACCGAGCAGCGGATCATCCAGATCCTCCTGCGTCAGGCCTTCAAGGACCTGCAGGAGGCCTGGGCGCCGGTGCTCTCCCTGGAGTACGAGTTCCTCAACGCCGAGGTGAACCCGCAGTTCGCCAACATCGTCTCGCCCACCGAGATCGTGGTCGTCTGCAGCTTCCACGTGGAGATGGACGGCGGTGGCGGCGACCTGCACATCACCATGCCCTACTCCATGCTCGAGCCCATCCGCGACCTGCTGGACGCCGGGATCCAGAGCGAGCGGCTGGAGGTGGACGAGCGCTGGCTCTCCACCATGCGCGAAGAGGTGGAGGGCATGGACGTGGAAGCGAGCGTGGAGCTCGCCGAGACCGAGCTGACCCTGCGCGAGGTGATGAATCTCGCGCCGGGGGATATCATCCCCGTGGAACTCCCCGAGGAGGTCACCATGCGGGCGGAGGGCGTGCCCGTCCTGCGCGGGCAGTACGGGACCCGTGAGGGCCGCTGGGCGATCAAGATTTCCGAATTCGTGGAACGGCCGACCCAGGGCGGAACCACGCGCTAGGGACGTCCCGACAGGAGGCAGAGCAAGGCCATGGCCGACGACGAGCAGGGCAATAACGAGAACGGGGCCGGGGAGAACGGCGGCGGCGAGAACGCGCCGGATCCCGAAGAGATCATCAATTCCATGGAAGGCGGTGATGACGGCGAGGCGGCCGCCGGCGGTGAAGGGGAAGAGGATCCCTGGGCCGAGGCCTTCGCCGAGGAGTTCGGTGAAGAGGGGCCTCCGAGTGGTGATGACGAGGGGGGCGATTTCGACTTCGGCGTCGGCCAGATGACCGGCGGTGGCGGTGACCAGGCCAAGCCGGCCTCCATGCCGAACCTGGAGGAGGACCCCGGCGCGGGGCAGGACGAGAATGCCGCCGTGAATCTGGACATGATCCTGGATATCCCGGTGACCATCGCCATGGAGATCGGCCGGACCAAGATCAATATCCGCAATCTCCTGCAGCTCAACCAGGGCTCGGTGGTGGAGCTGGATCGCTTCGCCGGCGAACCGCTGGACGTGATAGTCAACGGGACCCTGATCGCCCACGGCGAGGTGGTGGTGGTCAACGAGAAGTTCGGGATCCGGCTTACCGACGTCATCAGCGCCCAGGAACGCATCAAGAAGCTCAAGTGATGCGACTGCTTCTGGCCCTCGCCGCCCTCCTGCCATCCGCTGTCCTCGCCGAGGAGGCCGGGGGAGAACTCATGGAGCCCCTGGCGGGCGGCCGCGTGGTGGAGATCTTCCTGGGGCTGTTCGCCGTTCTCCTCCTCATCGGGGTGATCGCCTGGGTTGTCCGCCGCATGCCGGGGCTCACGCGCAGCGCGGACGGGAGCATGCGCGTGATCGCCGGCATTCCCGTGGGGCAACGCGAGCGTATCCTCCTCGTGGAAGTGGGCGATGAACAGCTGGTGGTCGGCGTGGCGCCGGGTCGGGTGGAACTCCTCCACCATCTGCAGGAGCCGGTTTCGTCGTCGACTCCTCAGGAGGGCGCGGGCAGCGACTTCGCCCGCCGGCTGCACGAACGGCTTCAGAGGCTGCGGGGGCAGCAGTGATGGGTAACCGGTTGCGCTGGCTCTGGCTGCTCGTGGGCCTGCTCCTGCCGGTGATGCCGGCAGGGGCACAGGAGGGGCTGCCGGCCCTGACCGTCACCGAGGGTGGCGAGGGCGAGGAGACCTGGGGACTCTCCCTCCAGCTCCTCGCCCTGATGACGTCGCTGACCTTCCTCCCGGCGGCGCTCATCATGATGACCGCCTTCACGCGGATCATCGTCGTCCTCGCCATCCTGCGTCAGGCCATGGGCCTGCCGACCACGCCCTCCAACCAGACCCTGGTGGGGCTGGCCCTCTTCCTGACCTTCTTCGTGATGATGCCGGTCTTCACGCAGATCAATGCCGATGCCCTGCAGCCCTACCTGGAGGAGGAGATGGCCTTCCAGGAGGCCATGGTGGCCGCCTCGGAGCCCTTGCGGACCTTCATGATGGGCCAGACGCGGGAGAACGACCTCGGCGTCTTCCTGCGCATCGCCGGCGAGGACGGGGTGGAGAGCCCGGACGATGTCCCCTTCTGGGCACTGGTGCCGGCCTTCGTTACCAGTGAGCTGAAGACGGCCTTCCAGATCGGCTTCCTGGTCTTTATCCCCTTCCTCATCGTCGACCTGGTGGTAGCCAGTGTGTTGATGTCCATGGGCATGATGATGCTCTCGCCCATGATCATCTCGCTGCCCTTCAAGATCATGCTCTTTGTGCTGGTGGACGGCTGGATGCTCATCACGAGTACCCTGGCCAACAGCTTCTACGTTAATGGGGCGCCGATACCATGACGCCGGAGGTCGTACTTACGGTCATCCAGCAGGCCCTGGAGGTGTTGCTGATAATGATGATGGTTATCCTGATGCCGGCCCTGTTGACGGGCCTGTTGGTGAGCATGTTCCAGGCGGCGACCCAGATCAACGAGATGACGCTCTCCTTCATACCGAAGCTTCTGATTACGGTGCTCGTCCTGATCTTTGCCGGCTCCTTCCTGTTGCAGACGCTGCTGGACTATACCCAGAGCCTGTACGGCAACATCCCCAACCTCATCGGGTGAGCAGGCCGCCGTGGAGCTGACCACTGCCGAGATCACGGCCTGGATCGGCAGCTTCCTCTGGCCCTTCATGCGCATCAGCGCCATGCTCTTCGCCGCGCCGGTATTCGGAAATGCCTATACTCCCACGCGCGTGCGGATCTTCGTGGCGGTGGTCCTGACGGTGATGATTGCCCCCCAGCTCGGGCCCATGCCGGTCATCGACCCCACCTCTCCAGCGGCCTTCCTGGTCGCTCTCCACCAGATCCTCATCGGGGTGGCCATGGGCTTCGTGGTCCAGCTTACCTTTGCCACGGTCATCCTGGGGGGGCAGGTCATGGCACTGCAGATGGGACTGGGCTTCGCCTCCATGGTCGATCCGCAGACGGGGACCCAGGTGCCGGTGGTCTCCCAGTTATGGGTCATTGTCGCCACGCTGCTGTTCGTGGTCATGGATGGCCACCTGATGATCGTTCAGGTGGTCCTGGAGAGCTTCAAGGGGATTCCGGTGGGGCCCACCGGCTTCGACCGTTCGGCGTGGTGGACCCTGGCCAGCCAGGGAGCCCACGTCTTCGCCGGTGGCGTGCTAATTGCATTGCCGGTGGTGGCCTCCGTGATGGTGGTCAATCTGGCCTTCGGCATCATGACCCGCGCCTCGCCGCAGTTGAACATCTTCGCCGTCGGTTTTCCGGTCACCATGACCGTGGGCTTCGGCGTCATGATTCTGACGCTGCCGACCTTTGAAGAGCGCTTCGTCGATCTGGTGGCCCACGCCTTTGAGACGATCCGCTCCCTGTTCGGACCGCAA
This sequence comes from Thiohalospira halophila DSM 15071, assembly GCF_900112605.1. Classification (NCBI taxonomy): domain Bacteria; kingdom Pseudomonadati; phylum Pseudomonadota; class Gammaproteobacteria; order Thiohalospirales; family Thiohalospiraceae; genus Thiohalospira; species Thiohalospira halophila. The sequence continues at coordinate 794,743 of NZ_FOMJ01000001.1, read as the reverse complement.
TCAGGATAGGGCCCCATGGCCGAGAACGAAGAGGGGCAGGAGAAGACCGAGGAACCCACCCCCAAGCGAATGCAGGATGCCCGGGACAAGGGGCAGGTCCCCCGATCCCGGGAGCTGACCACCATGGCCATGGTCATGGCGGCGGCCGGGGGCTTCTACTTCTTCGGTCCCATGATGATTGATGGCCTGCTTAACATCCTGGAGGCCAACTTCGCCCAGGAACGGGAGGCCGTCTTCGACGAGGGGATCCTCATCGAACGGCTCTTTGCCAGTGCGTTGCAGGGGCTGTGGGTGATCACGCCCTTCCTGATCGTCATGGTGATCATCGCCATTGTCAGCTCCATCGCCTTGTCAGGCTGGGTCATCTCCCTGGAGGCCATGGCCTTCAAGTGGAGCAAGCTGGACCCCGTCAAGGGGCTCGGGCGGGTCTTCGGGCCTCGCGGCGGGCTGGAATTCCTCAAGGCCTTCTTCAAGTTCTCGTTGGTAGGGGCCCTGGCCATCCTCTTCCTCTGGATGGAGGGGCGCGACTTCCTGGCCCTGGGAACGGCCAGCCTGGAAGTGGCCATGGCGCAGATGGGGGAGCTTCTCCTCTACGCCTTCTTCTTCATGAGCCTCTCCCTCATCCTGCTGGCGGTGGTGGATATCCCCTTCCAGCTCTGGGACAACCAGCGCCAGCTCAAGATGACGCGAAAGGAGGTCCAGGACGAGAACAAACAGACGGAAGGGGACCCGCAGGTCAAGCAGCGCATCCGCTCCCTGCAGCAGGAGATGGCGCAGAAGCGGATGATGGAGGAGGTCCCCTCCGCCGATGTGGTGGTGACCAACCCGACCCACTTCGCCGTGGCCCTGCGCTACGACCAGGAGAGCATGGCCGCCCCGGTGGTGGTAGCCAAGGGGGTGGACCTCATGGCGAATCAGATCCGGTCGGTGGCCAGTGACAACGAGGTCCCCATCCTCGAGGCCCCGCCGTTGGCACGCGCCTTGTATGCCCATGCGGAGCTGGATCAGGCGATCCCCGCCGGACTCTTCCAGGCGGTGGCCCAGATCCTGGCGTATCTCTACTTCCTGCGGGAGGAAGGGCAGTCCGGGCCGGAGCGCTTCGACGACCTTCCGATCCCCGAGGAATTGGCGGATGCGCCATGAATTTGACACCCGAGGGCAGGATGACCGCCCGCACCGCGGAGCAGTGAATGGCAGAGCCGGCATCCACGGCCGATAACTGGCTGGGCAGCGTGGGCAACATCGCCCGCAACGGGCTGGGGGTGCCGATCCTGGTCATGGCGCTGCTGTCCATGATCGTCCTGCCGCTGCCGCCCTTCCTGCTGGATACCTTCTTCAGCTTCAACATCGCCCTGTCGCTGGTGGTGCTTCTGGTGGCGGTCTACGCCATGCGGCCGGTGGACTTCGCCATCTTCCCCGCCATCCTCCTGGTGGCGACGCTCTTCCGCCTGGCGCTGAATGTCGCCTCCACCCGCGTGGTGCTCCTGGAGGGGCACACCGGGACCGATGCCGCCGGCCACGTCATCGAGTCCTTCGGCGAATTCGTGGTGGGCGGCAACTACGCCGTGGGGCTGGTGGTCTTCGTCATCCTGGTCATCATCAACTTCGTGGTGGTGACCAAGGGCGCCGGCCGGATCTCCGAGGTGACGGCGCGCTTTACCCTGGATGCCATGCCCGGCAAGCAGATGGCCATCGACGCCGACCTCAATGCCGGCATCATCGACCAGGAGCAGGCCAAGCAGCGCCGCGAGGAGATCGCCTCGGAGGCCGAGTTCTACGGCTCCATGGATGGTGCCTCCAAGTTCGTCCGTGGCGACGCCATTGCCGGCATCCTGATCACCGCCATCAATATCCTGGGCGGGCTGGCCGTGGGCATGGGCCAGCACGGGATGTCCATCGGCGATGCGACTACCAATTACACCCTGCTGGCCATCGGCGACGGCCTGGTGGCGCAGATCCCGTCGCTGCTGCTCTCCACGGCCGCTGGCATCATGGTTACCCGGGTCTCCTCCCCGCAGGAGATGAGCCAGGAGGTCATCGGCCAGCTCCTGGGGAATCCGCGCCCGGTGTGGGTGGCGGCCGGCCTTCTCGGTGTCATGGGCCTGGTGCCGGGGATGCCGAATGTCGCCTTCCTCTCCCTGGCGGGGCTAACGGCCGGCATCGCCTGGGGTATGGGGCGTCGCGCCCAGGCGGAGGCGGTCGCCGCGGAGGAGGCCGCCGCACCCGCGGCCGAGGAGGCCGAGCCCAGCACGGAACCCAAGGAGGTGGGCTGGGACGATGTCGTCCCGGTGGATACCATCGGCCTGGAGGTGGGCTACCGCCTCATCCCCATGGTGGACCGCAACCAGGGCGGTCAGCTCATGGACCGCATCAAGGGGGTGCGCAAGAAGCTCTCCCAGGACCTGGGCTTCCTCATCCCGCCGGTCCATATTCGAGACAACCTGGATCTGCAGCCCTCGCGCTACCGGGTGGTCCTCATGGGGGTCACCGCCGGGGAGGCGACCCTCCATCCGGATCGCGAGATGGCCATCAATCCCGGGGAGGTCCACGGCGAGATCGACGGCATCGAGGGTCAGGATCCGGCCTTCGGCCTGCCGGCCATCTGGATCGACCCCGCTCGGCGGGACGAGGCCCAGGGCATGGGGTATACGGTGGTGGACGCCAATACCGTGGTGGCGACCCACCTCTCCCAGATCCTGCAGGACCATGCCCACGAGCTCATCGGCCACGAGGAGGTCCAGAACCTCCTGGACAAGCTCAAGGAGAACGCCCCCAAGCTGGTGGAGAGCCTGGTCCCGGATACGGTCAGCCTCGGCACCCTGCTGCGCGTCCTCCAGAACCTGCTGGCCGACGGCATCCCCGTCCGGGACATGCGGACCATTGCCGAGACCCTGGCCCAGCAGGGGGGGCGCGGCCAGGATGCCGACAGCCTTACCGCCGCCGTTCGCGTGGCCCTGCGCCGGCTCATCTTCCAGCACATCAACGGCACCAGCGACGAGATGCCGGTGATCACCCTGGATCCCAAGCTGGAACAGCTCCTGCAGCAGTCCGGCCAGGTCTCCGAGGGCCAGGAGATGACCCTGGAGCCCGGCATGGCGGAGCGGCTGCACGGGGCGCTGGCGGAGAAGACCCAGGAGCGGGAGCTGGCCGGCGAGCCCGCCGTGGTCCTGGTCTCGCCGGCGGTGCGGCCGCTGCTGGCGCGCTTCGTCAGACCGACCATCCCGGGCCTGAATGTGCTCTCGTACAACGAGGTTCCCGACAACAAACAGCTCCGCGTGGTCGCCACCGTGGGCGCGGAAGGCTAGGAGGTAGGGACGGGCCATGAAGATTCGACGCATCTCAGCCGACGACATGCGCACCGCCATGCGCCAGGTGAAGGACGAACTGGGGCCGGAGGCGGTGATCCTCTCCAGCAACCGCAGCGAGGGCGGTGTGGAGCTGGTGGCCGCCGTGGAGGTGGAGGATGGCGATACCGCGGCCCTGGCCGCCGCTCAGACCGGTTCCGGTGCCGATACTCCCTCGGAAACGACCCCCGGTCCCGACCAGTCGCCCGGAGGCGGGGAGAGCTTCTCGAGCCTCCTGGGAGCCTCGGCGGAGTCCGACGAGGCAACGGGGGGGCTGACCTACGGCCGTCCGCGGCCGGCCCGCTCCCGAACCGGGTCGAAGCAGACGCCCACGGCGTCGACCAGTGGGTCCACGGAGCCCCCTGCCAGCAAGCCGGAGCCCGAACCCGAACCCGAACCCGAACCGGAGCCCGAGGGAGATGGCGGTGCCTTTCGAAGCGCGGTCCTCGAGGCGGCTCGCGACCTGGAGTCGGTTTTCCGGGAGGGGGCGGGGCCGGCCCGGCAGGAGGGCGCCGACCTGACCACTGGCGCCCCGCCGCCACCGGCCGAGCTGGCCGTGGTGCGGGATGAACTGGCCTCCCTCAAGGGGATTCTGGAACAGGTGCCGGCGGCGCGGGACGCCCGGGCGGGGGGAAGCGACAACCGGGTTGCCTCCTTGAGACGCGGGGCCGAAGGTGTCGATCCCCTGGCCGATGTTCGTGGCGGGGTGCGTGACCAGCTGCGCCAGGCCTCGGCGACCTACGGAGGAGGCACCGAGGGCCTTCGCCATGGACTGGCAGAGCTCGTGCGCCGGCCGGATCGCGACGTCATGGCCCAGGGTGGTGTGGTGGCCCTGGTGGGACCCACGGGCGTAGGCAAGACCACCAGTGTCGCCAAGATCGCGGCGCGCTATGCCATGCGTCACGGCTACGATCAGGTCGCCCTGGTCACGACGGACAGCTACCGTATCGCCGCTCACGAGCAGCTGCGCACCTATGCCCGGATCCTCGGCGTACCGGTGCGCGTGGCCAACGATGCCGACGAGCTGCGGACCACCCTGGACAATCTCGCCGATCGCTCGCTGGTGCTCATCGATACCGCCGGCATGAGCCAGCGGGATCGGCGGCTGGCGGAGCAGTTCCATACCCTGGTGACGGGAGCGCCGACGGTCCAGACCTACGCCGTGCTGGCGGCCAATACCCAGCCGGGGGGGCTGGACGAGACCGTCCATGCCTTCCGCGGCGCCGAGCTGGACGGCTGTGTCCTGACCAAGATCGACGAGTCCACCAGCCTGGGGCCGGCCCTCTCCACCATCGTCGAACAGTCCCTGCCGCTGGCCTTCCTCTCCGATGGCCAGCGGGTGCCGGAGGATCTCCACGACGTGGGGCCGGCTCTGCTGGCCGAGCGGCTTACCGAGATCGCCGCGATGCCCGAGCCGGCCCTCATGCAGGGAGCGCACGGGTGATGTGGGGCGGCAGCGTGGACGATCAGGCCAGCGGCCTTCGCCGTCTGGCCCGTCAGCGCCCGACCCGGGTCGTCAGTGTGGCCAGTGGCAAGGGCGGGGTCGGGAAGACCAGCATCACGGTGAACCTCGCCGCCGCCCTGGCGCGGCACGGCAACGAGGTCATGATCATGGACGCCGACCTGGGCCTGGCCAATGTCGATGTCCTGCTCGGTCTCAATCCGGACTACAACCTGGCCCACGTGGTCAGTGGCGAGCGGAGCCTGGCCGAGGTCGTGACCACCACCCCCGGCGGCGTCCGCGTAGTGCCGGCCGCGTCGGGGCGCCAGCGCATGGCGGAACTGAGCACCCTGCAGCACGCCGGGATCGTCCGGGCCTTCAGCGATCTGTCGCTGGAGCTGGATTTCCTCCTGGTGGATACCGCGGCCGGGATCTCCGATAGCGTGGTCACCTTCAGCAAGGCCTCCCAGGAGGTTGTCGTCGTGGTCTGCGACGAGCCGGCCTCGATTACCGATGCCTACGCCCTCATCAAGGTGCTCAGCCAGGATCACGGGGTCGAGCGGGTGCGGGTGCTGGCCAACATGGCGGCGGACATGGAGCAGGGTCAGCGCCTCTACGAAAAGATCGCCCGGGTCACCGACCGCTATCTGCAGGTGGAGCTGGACTTCATGGGTGTCATCCCGGAAGACGATGCCCTGCGACGGGCCATCCACCAGCGTCGGCCGGTGGTGGACGCCATTCCCAACAGCTCATCCGCACAGGCCTTCGGCCACCTGGTCGGCAAGGTGGATGCCTGGCCCCAGCCGGAGAGCGCGGGCCAGCTGGAATTCTTCGCCGAGCGTCTGCTGGGCCATCGAGACGCGGCACTGGCGGACGCGGGTGTCCGGGCCCCTGCCTGAAAATCAACCTGACGGGCGCGAAACTGGAAGCGTCTGTTACACTGCCAACCGTGATCCGGGTGGGGCTTCTCGGTGACGAGCGGCCGGGGGCATGATATAACGCCGGGCATGTCCCACGGCGAATCCGCCGCAGTCGGCGCGCCAAGGTAGCGGTACTGGAGGGAAATCTTGGACAAGAACATGAAAATCCTCATCGTGGACGACTTCTCCACGATGCGACGGATTATCAAGAACCTTCTGCGGGACCTCGGTTTCAATAACACCGATGAGGCGGACGACGGTCAGACGGCGCTGCCCAAGCTCCAGAAGGGGGATTTCGACTTCCTGGTGACCGACTGGAACATGCCGGGGATGAACGGCCTGGATCTCCTCAAGGAGGTCCGTGCCGACCCCAAGCTGCAGTCCCTGCCCGTGTTGATGGTGACCGCCGAGCAGAAGAAGGACCAGATCGTGGAAGCGGCGAAGGCGGGCGTGAACGGTTACATCGTCAAGCCGTTCACGGCCCATACCCTCGACGAGAAGATCGGCAAGATCTTCGAGCGTGTGGATAACGGCTAGTCGTCGGGGAGATCACCATGGATAACGAAGCAGGGATGGGGAACAACGCCGAATATCTCGAGCTGGCTCGTCAGTTGGTGGCCCAGCTGGAAGCCGGCGACGAGGAAGCCGCCAATGCCACGGTGGACGGCCTCACCCGCATGCGCGAGAGCGAGATGTTCCAGCAGATCGGGCGCTTGACCCGGGACCTGCACGACTCGCTCAACAGCTTCCAGCTGGATACCCGGATCTCCACGCTGGCGGAGGAGGAGATCCCCGACGCCCGGGACCGGTTGCGCTACGTCGTCTCCATGACCGACCAGGCAGCAACCCGGACCCTCAACGCCGTCGAGGAGTCCATTCCGCTGTGTGACGAGCTCCAGAACAACGTCTCCGAGATCGACCGGGAGTGGCAGCGCTTCCTCCGCCGCGAGCTCTCCGCCGAGGAGTTCCGCGCCCTGAGCCGCGCCATCCGGAGCCATCTGGCCAGCTCCGGGGATGAGCTGGTCAAGCTCAAGTCGAATCTCAACGAGATCCTGATGGCTCAGGACTACCAGGACCTCACCGGTCAGATCATCCACCGCGTGATCAGCCTGGTGGAAGAGGTCGAAGGCAACCTGGTGGAACTTATCCGGATCTCCGGCTCCTCCGAGTCTTCCAGCGGTTCCCAGGGGGCCAGACAGGCCAGTGACGAAGAACAGCAGCGGTCGGGCATCGAGGCCCAGGGGCCCCAGGTCCCCGGCGTGGATGCCGATGAGGCCGTCAGCGGTCAGGACGAAGTGGACGAACTCCTGTCGAGTCTCGGTTTCTAGGATTGGGGTTGTATGGCTTTCGACGCGGATGACGAAATCCTCCAGGACTTCCTGGTTGAGGCAGGCGAAATCCTGGAATCGCTCCAGGAACAGCTGGTGGAGCTGGAACAGCGGCCGGATGACGATGACCTGCTCCATTCGGTCTTCCGCGGATTCCACACCATCAAGGGCGGGGCCAGCTTCGTCGGTCTGACCCCGCTGGTGGAGCTCTGCCACCGCTCCGAGGATGTCTTCAATATCGTGCGCAACCATGAGCGGCCGGTGGATTCCGAGCTCATGGACGTCATCCTGCGGGCGCTGGACATCCTCAACGACATGTTCGAGACGGTCCGTGGCGGAGAGATGCCCGAATCCGCCGACCCGGAGCTGCTCAGCAAGCTCGAGGAGCTGGCGCAGCCGGCGGGCAGCGGCGGAGGCGAGGCCGCCTCCTCCTCCGGTGAGGCCTCCTCCTCCGATGAGGCCGGCTCCGGCGGGGCGGAGACTGCGGCATCCGCCGCCGGGGCGGACTCCTCGGAGGCGGCTGCCGCCGAGGGAGGCAAGCAGGCCGGGGGCGGTGAGGACATCACCGACGCCGAGTTCGAGACCCTGCTGGATGCCATCGATGAGGGCGGCACGAGCCAGTCCGGGAGCAGTGGCTCCGACGAGGATATCAGCGAGGAAGAATTCGAGGCCCTCCTGGACCAGCTCCACGGTCAGGGCAAACACCAAGGGGTGCCGGAGGCCGAGGAGAAGACGCAAGAGGAGGCCGGGGCCGGCGAGTCCTCCAGCGGAAGCGACGAAGAGATCGACGAAGAGGAGTTCGAAGAGCTCCTCGACCAGCTCTACGGCGACGGCAAGGCACCCGGTGTGGACGGGGCTCCGCCCGCCGTCGAGGGGGCGGAAGGCGCCTCCGGAGAGGCCGAGAGCGCGGCACCCGCTGCCGAGCAATCGGGCCCGGCCGCCGGCAGCGCCGAGTCCGGGCAGCCGGCCGAGACAAGCAAATCCGAGGGTGCCGCCAAGCCCGCCCAGGGCGGCAAGGGCGGAGACCACGGTGGTGGAGACGGGGGCAAGGGTGGTGACGCCGGCAAGAAGGCCGGCGGCGACGGCCACCAGCAGCAGGGCGAGACCACGGTCCGCGTGGATACCCAGCGTCTCGACGAGATCATGAACATGGTCGGGGAGCTCGTCCTGGTCCGGAACCGCCTGGTGAATCTCGAGGCCAAGCTGGGCAACGGCGAGATCACCTCCGTGGTGAGCAATCTCGACGTCGTTACCGGTGACCTCCAGCAGTCGGTCATGAAGACGCGCATGCAGCCGGTGAAGAAGGTCTTCGGCCGCTTCCCCCGCGTCATCCGGGACCTCTCCCGGAGTCTCGAGAAGGAGATCAACCTCGAGATGGAGGGCGAGGAGACCGATCTCGACAAGAACCTCGTGGAGGCGCTGTCGGATCCCCTGGTCCATCTGGTCCGCAATTCCGTGGACCACGGCATCGAGCCGCCGGACGAGCGCGAGCGCATCGGCAAGCCGCGCGCGGGGACGGTGAAGCTCTCGGCCCAGCAGGAGGGGGATCACATCCTGCTCTCCATCACCGACGACGGCGCCGGGATGGATGCCGACAAGCTCCGGCGCAAGGCGGTGGAGAAGGAACTCATGGATACCGAGGCTGCCAACCGGCTGGACGACAAGGAGGCCTACAACCTGATCTTCCATCCCGGTTTCTCCACCAAGACCGAGATATCCGACGTCTCCGGTCGCGGGGTCGGGATGGACGTGGTCAAGACCAAGATCGCCCAGCTCAACGGTTCGGTGGATATCGATTCGGCGCTGGGCGAGGGGACGCGGATCAACGTCAAGGTGCCGTTGACCCTCGCCATCATCCCGACCCTGATGATCGTGGTGGGCAACCAGACCTTCGCGCTGCCGCTGGTCAACGTCTCCGAGATCTTCGACCTGAACCTGGAAGAGACCAACGTCGTCGACGGCCAGCAGGTGGTCATGGTGCGCGAGCACGCCATGCCGCTCTTCTACCTCTCCGAGTGGCTGGTCGATGAGAGCGGCCGGAAGGCGAAGAGCGAGGAGGGGGATGGCGAGTCCCACGTCGTGGTCGTCCAGGTGGGAAGTCAGAAGCTCGGTTTCGTGGTCGATTCCCTGATCGGCCAGGAAGAGGTGGTCATCAAACCCCTGGGGGCGCTGCTGGAGCACGTGGACGGGCTCGCTGGCGCCACCATTACCGGTGATGGCCGCATCGCCCTGATTCTCGACGTGCCGGGGCTGCTCAAGCGTTACGCCCGGCGCGTCCGGTTTCAGCACTGAACAAGGACGGATGGTGTGCTCGGCGGGGCCGTGAGCGCCATCCCCGCAGGCTGGGAGTAAGACGCTGATGCCCGTTCGCACGCTGGTGGTCGATGACTCCCGCTTCTTCCGGCGACGGATCGTCGAGATCCTGGACGCCGACCCGCGCATCGAGGTCGTGGGGGAGGCCGGCAATGGCCAGGAAGCGCTGGATCGGACCGCCGAACTCAAGCCCGATGTCATCACCATGGACATCGAGATGCCGGTCATGGACGGCATCACCGCCGTTCGGCGGATCATGGAGAAGAACCCCACCCCGGTTCTGATGTTCTCCTCCCTCACTACGGAGGGTGCGAAACCGACTCTGGAGGCGCTGGAGGCCGGCGCGCTCGACTTCCTGCCCAAGCGGCTGGATGACCTCTCCGGCAATCGGGAGGAGGCGGTTCGCCAGCTCCGCTCCCGGGTCTTTACCGTCGGCGCCAAGGGCCGAACGGCCCGGCGCGAGGAAGAGTCGGCGAGCAAAGGGCCGCCTCCGGCGCCGGTCCGGCCCAGCAGTCCGGCGCCGAAACCCCCGCCGGCTCGACCGGCTCCCTCGTCAGGCAAGGTGGAGCTGGTGGCCATCGGGACCTCCACCGGGGGGCCCGTGGCCCTCCAGCGCGTCCTGACTGCGCTGCCCGCGGATTTCCCCGTGCCTCTGGTCGTGGTTCAGCACATGCCGGGGAGTTTCACGCCGGCCTTCGCCCAGCGCCTGGACAATAGCTGCCGGATACGGGTCCGCCAGGCCGCGGACGGGGATGCCCTGGAGCCGGGACTGGCGCTGCTGGCACCCGGTGGCCAGCAGATGCTGGTGGAGCGCCGCCGCCCGGGCGGGCCCGCGCGGGTCCGCATCGAGGAGGCCGACCCGAACATGACCTACAAGCCGTCGGTGGATATCACCTTCGGCTCGGCCGCCCGCGCCTTCGGTGGTAGCGTACTCGGGGTGGTCCTCACCGGCATGGGCGCCGACGGGCGCGAAGGGGCGCGCATGCTCAAGGATGCCGGCTCGACCATCTGGTCCCAGGACGAGGCCTCCTCCGTGGTCTACGGCATGCCGGCGGCCGTGGCCGAGGCCGGGATCACCAGCCGTGTCCTCTCGCTGGACGACGTGGGCCCGGCGATCTCGGAGGAAGTGCGCTGATGGATCTCCTGACCCCCATCGGGCTGATACTGGCGCTGGTGACCATGCTGGTGGGGCAGGCCCTGGAGGGGGGCCATGTGGGAAGCCTGCTCAACGCACCGGCGGCCCTTATCGTCTTCGGCGGGACCTTCGGTGCCTCGCTGATCCAGAGCCCGCTGCCGGTCTACATCCAGGCCCTGCGTTCGAGTAGCTGGATCTTCGTGCCGCCCCAGCACGACCCCCAGGAGGCCATCGACAAGATCATCGAGTGGAGCAACGTCGCCCGCAAGGAGGGCCTCCTGGGGCTGGAGGCGGTGGAGGAGACCGAGAGCGATCCCTTCGCCAGCAAGGGCCTCCAGCTCCTGGTGGACGGCAGTGAGCCGGAGAGCATCCGGACCATCCTGGAGACCGAAGTGACCTCCAAGGAGCAGTTCGAACTGGCGGGCGCCAAGACCTTCGAGGCCATGGGTGGGTATGCGCCCACCATCGGTATCCTGGGCGCGGTCATGGGGCTTATCCACGTCATGGAGAATCTGGGCGACCCGGAGAAGCTCGGGGCCGGGATCGCGACGGCCTTCGTGGCGACCATCTACGGGGTCGGCATTGCCAACATCGTCCTCCTCCCCATGGCCAACAAGATCAAGGCCGTGGTGCATGAACGGACGCGCTTCCGGGAGATGGTGCTGGAGGGGATCGTCTCCATTGCCGAGGGCGAGAACCCGCGCAATATCGAGGTCAAGCTGCAGGGGTACACCGCCCAGTAGGGGGAGCCGGACATGGCGCGGAAGAAACCACCCGAAGAGCCGGAGAACCTGGAACGCTGGCTGGTCTCCTACGCGGACTTCATTACGCTGTTGTTCGCCTTCTTCGTCGTGATGTACTCCATCTCGCAGGTCAACGAGGGGAAATACCGTATCCTCTCGGATACCCTGAACTCCGCCTTTCAGACCGATGCCCGGACCCTGAGCCCCATCCAGATGGGCGACCCGGGCATGGCGGCCAATTCCCCGGAGATGCAGCAGACCGAACGCATCGGACGGACCACCAGTGCGATGAACGAGAACAACATGACCAGCCCGGCAGAGCAGTCGGTAGACCGGATGAAGGAGGAGGTCTCCGAGGAGATGAAGCCGCTGGTGGACGAGGGGCTGTTATCGGTCTCCGAGGATCGGAACTTCGTCGAGATCGAGATCGATACCAGCGCCCTTTTCGACTCGGCCGGGGCGACGCCCACCGAGGCCGCCGTGCCCATCCTGGAGGCCATGGGAAACATCCTGGAACCGCTCCCCTTCCCGGTGAAGGTGGAGGGGCACACGGACAGCCGGCCCATCGAGACCGACCGCTACCCCTCCAACTGGGAACTGTCGGCGGCAAGGGCGGCGGCCGTGGTCCGGTTGCTCTCCAGCGGGGGTGTAGGGTCCGAACGCCTGTCGGCCGTGGGATACGGCGCCGAACGCCCGGTTGCGGACAATGATACTGCTGAGGGCCGGGAGAAGAATCGCCGGGTCGTCCTGGTACTGGAGAAACGGCCGCTCCGGAAAGATCTGGACGAGGCAGCGGAGGAGGGCGATGCCCCGTCCGGTACCTCCTCATCAGGCGCGTCGGGCGCAGGGAACGCACCCACGGGGACGGATGGTTCCGATGTCCGCTTCCGGACATCGGACAACAACTCTGGGCAGCAGGGTCGGGGGGAGTGATGCAAGTCTGGGCGGTGGCGAATCAGAAGGGGGGCGTGGGCAAGACCACTACGGCCGTGACCCTGGCAGGGAGCCTGGCGCGACGCGGCAAGTCGGCCCTGCTGGTGGACATGGATCCCCACGGCTCCCTCTCCGCCTACTTCGGTTATGACCCGGATACCCTGGAGCACAGCATCTACTCCCTCTTCCAGCAGGAGAGCATCGGCCACGAGCTGGAACCGGAGGCCGTCCTCCGGTCCACCGGTGTCGACGGACTGCAGCTCATGCCGGCCTCCACGGCCCTGGCTACCCTGGACCGCCAGCTGGGGGCCCAGGAGGGGATGGGGCTGGTGATGAATCGCTCCCTGCGCCAGCTGGAGGGGATGTTCGAGTACGTGGTCATCGACTGCCCCCCGGTCCTCGGCGTCCTCATGGTCAACGCCCTGGCCGCCTGTGATCGGCTCCTGGTGCCCGTCCAGACCGAGTACCTGGCCCGGAAGGGGCTGGAGCGCATGGTGCATACCCTGGAACTCATTCAGCGCGCGTCGCGCAAGCCGGTGCCCTATACCATTGTGCCGACCCTCTTCGACCGGCGGACGCGCGCCGCCCGGGACAGCCTCGACGTCCTGCGCGAGGCCTATCCCGACACCCTCTGGGAGGGCGTGATCCCGGTGGACAACCGCTTCCGGGAGGCGAGCAAGCGAGGGCTGCCGCTGCCGACCATCGCCCCCAGCTCCCGCGGAGTGCGGGCGTATGACGGGCTGCTGGAATTCCTCATGCGCCAGGACGATACGCCGAGGCAGGAGGAGAAATGAGTCGCCGCGACAGCCGTCGCACCCTGAGCGCGGAGAAGGATGCCCTGGGTGTCTATCTCGAGTCGCTGCTGCAGGTTCGGGGGGAGGAGGAGGCCGCACCGGCACCCGCCCTGGAAAATGCGCCGGAGCCGACCCAGGGAATGGCCGAGGCCCGGCAGACTCCCGCGCCGGAGGCCGAGGCGGCCCCGGCACCCGCCCCGGCCATGGAGGCGGAGACGCCCAATCTGCCGGCAGTCATCCCGTCGGAGACCGAATCCGACCCCTGGGAGGGAATGCCGGAGTGGGGCGAGCAGCCCTTTCAGGCGCTCCTTTTCAATCTCTCGGGGTTGACCATGGCCATCCCGCTGGCGGAACTGTCCGGCGTGCTGGAGTGGCCCGAGAGCATTACGGCGCTTCCCAACCATTCGCCCTGGTATCTCGGACTGGTGCACCACCTGGGGCAGAATGTCCCGGTGATCGAACTGGCGCAGCTGGTGGTCCCGGAACGGATCCGGGAGCGCTATCAGCCGGACGAGTGCCAGCAGCGCCGGATCATTCTCATCGACGATGGCCGTTACGGCCTTGCCTGCGACGGCGTGGACGAGGTCATCACCCTGGAGCCGGACAACGTGCGCTGGCGGACCTCCCGGACCAAGCGGAAATGGCTGGCCGGGACGGTCATCGAGCGCAAGTGCGCCCTGCTCGATGCCTGCGGCCTGGCCCATCTGCTGGTCCATGGTCAGGAAGAAGCCGCCGGTTGACCGGTCACCCCGGTAAGAGGGCTGTGGCTGCCGGGGTAATATGATTACAATGGGCGAAAAACCGACCTTCGAGGGAGCGCCATGGAGACCATCGACGCCGAAGCGCACGTATCGGACGCCGACGATCCGGTTACCCAGTGGGTGACCTTCCATCTGGAAGATGAAAAGTACGGCGTGCCGGTCCAGCAGGTGAAAGAGGTCCTGCGCTACAGCGAGATCACGCCGGTCCCTGGTGCCCCCGACTACGTCCTCGGGATCATCAACCTGCGCGGTAACGTGGTGACCATCCTGGACACCCGCAAGCGCTTTGCGCTGCCGCCCCGGGAGGTGGACGACGACACCCGGATCCTCATCCTCGAGGTGGCCGAGCAGACCGTCGGTATCCTGGTGGACAGCGTCTCCGAGGTCATGCGTCTGCGCGCCTCGGAGATCGAGACCGCCCCCAACGTCGGCAACGACGAGTCCTCCAAGTATATCCAGGGGGTCGCCAGCCGCGACAGCCATCTCCTGATCCTGGTGGACCTGGACAAGCTCCTCTCCGATAGTGAGTGGCAGGACGTGGCCAACGTCTGACCCCATGTCAGGCCTGCCGTTTGCCGTCCCCAGCAGCGTGATCCTTGGCGGTGCGCTCGCCCTCTCCCTCGTCGCTCTGGTGATGGCGGTAGTGGCACTGCTGGCCATGCGCCGAGAGCGGACCCGGCTGGCCCGGGAGGCCGAGGTGGTCCGGGGGGACATGCGGGCGCTGGTCTCCGCCGCCGTGGGGGTCGGGGAGCGGGTCATGCGGCTGGAGCGCCAGCTCACCCAGCTGGCCGAGCGCCAGGACCAGCTCGATCTCAACGACCCCGCCCACCAGTCCTACCAGCAGGCCATCCGCATGGCGCGCCGCGGCTCCGACATGAACGAACTCATCGAGGTCTGCGGCCTGACCCGCGGCGAGGCCGAGCTGGTAACCATGCTCCACCGGCTGGAGGAGTAGCCGGCCGCTATTCCCCGGTTTCCTCCTCGTCCCGCCCCGCCCCGGGGAGGGGCGGCTCCTTCCCCGACATCAGGTAGGCGAAGGCGATGACCTCGGCCACCGCCTGGTAGAGGTTGGTGGGGATCTCCTGGCCCAGCTCCAGCTGGGCCAGGAGCGTGACCAGGTCGGGGTCCTCGTGGAGCGGGATCCCGTTCTCTTCCGCCAGGCGGAGGATCGCCTCGGCGGTCTCGCCGGCCCCCTTGGCCGTGATCCGGGGAGCGCTCTGGCCGTCGTAGCGCAGGGCTACGGCGCGCGGCGGGCGCTGTTCCTCGCCATCCTCGGCCATTACGCCTCCTCGTCCACCAGAGGGCCATCCAGGTCGTCGGTACCGGGCCCGGGGGCCGGCGCCTCACCCTGGCGGACGCCGACGTGGCCCACGGTGAGCCCCGCCTCCGCCATGCGCGTCCGGAGCTCCTCCAGATGCTCCTCGAACAGGGCCACCGTCTCCGGCTCCTCCGCCCAGAGGCCGACGGAGACATGGGCGCCGCCAACCAGGGTGATGCCGGCCCGGATGGCTCCCAGCCGCTCCAGTTCGAAGCGCAGGTTCACCGTCCACAAGGGGGCAACGGACTCGCCGTCGCCCTGGCGTTCGTTCTCGATGCGCACGGCCAGAGACTGGACCTCGCCGTCCGGTCCCCGGAAGGGGAGTTCCAGCTGCCAGGTGGGCCGCTGGCTCTCCGAGCCGGCGGTGGACCCCACCTGGTTGAGCTGGATGCGAGCCAGGCCCGCCTCCAGGTTGCGAGCCAGGTCTGCTCCCCGCGCGGCGGCCTCTCCGGCCAGACTGCTCGCGGCAGCCGCTGCCGTCGTGCCACCCGCAGGGGCGGCCCCGCTAGCGGTGGCCGGATTGCCCCCGCCCACGGCCTGGCCCCGAGCGGTATAGCCGGTGGCTGGCGGGTTGGCCGGAGTGGGATTCGCGGCAGAGGGGTTGCCGCCACCCGCAGGCGGACCGCCACGGGCGGGCGCAGACCCCGTCTGGGTCCCGGCGCTGCGGAGGTTGGTCAGAAGGCGCAGCAGCGCCCCCTTGAGATCGCGGCTCAGGGCGGTGCCATCGGTACCACCCCCGGCGGCCTGGCGTCCCAGCTTGTTCTCCAGGAACTGGCCGGAGTTGGCCAGGGCCTGGCGGAAGCCCTCGGAGCTGGACAGCCGCTCGCCCCCGGGGAGGCTGTTGAGGACCTGCCGCGCCGCCCGGCCGGTCTCGGTCTGGCCGGACTGCTCCGCCAGGGAGCGGAGCTGGCCGGCCACCCGCTGCAGGGCCTGGTCCAGAGGCTGCTGTCGGGGCAGAGCCTCCCGGGCAGCGGCGCGGGCGATCTGATCCGGCTGGGCGGGCCCCTGGAGTACCTGGAGGACCGGCTGTTTCCCGCCCTGGACCACCTGCATCTGCAGGCTCTGGCCGGGCTGGGCGCGCAGGCCGCCGGCCGGCTGGTTGGACTGCATGGGCGTATTGTCCACACGCAGATTGACCCGGCCGTCCGCGGTGAAGGAGGTCACCGTGGCCCGGAGGAGCTGGCCGGTCTGCCAGTTGCTGCGTCCGGTCTCGGAACTGGCCTGGCGCAGGGTCAGGGTCTGTCCCGTCCCCGGTCGGGTATCGGGACGCTGGATCTCCATGGCAACTCCCGCGTAGGGTCCCGGGTGCTGGTTTCCGGCGCCGCGGGGACCTATGCTGCGTGGTAGGAAGTGATTCCCGCATATTGGCGGCGTCCAGGCGTAAAACTCAAGGGCAGGTGATGGAACATCCCATCTGGTATCTATGGCGGGACGGTGTGGCCGAGGGGCCCTTCCCGGCGGGGCAGATCCAGCGCTGGATCCTCCTGGGGCGGGTCCGCCGGGAGGATTCGGTCAGCCCCGACGGTGAGGAATGGGGCCGAGTGGACGACTGGGCCGACGAGCTGGTCCCGGAGGTCCTGCAGGCCGATCTCTCCGACCCCTACAACCTCCAGCGGCTGGAGGCGGCCCGGCGCTGGGCGGATGAACGGGTCGAACACGACCCGGCTTCCTTCGAGGTGGAACGGCGGGAGGAGGTCGGCCCCGCGCGACAACGCATGCGGGCGCTGCACCGTCAGGCCTTCGGCGAGAAGGGAAACCGCGGTGTCTGGCGCATCGGCGTGGCAGCCGCCGTGGTGGCCGGCATCATCGGTCTTGCCTGGTGGGCCTCCCCTCGCGATGAGCCGCCGACACCGGACTGCGCTGCGGCGCCGGCGCCGGGAGTGGACTGGAGCTACTGCGATCGGGCCGGGGCCGAACTCATCGGCAAGGACCTCAGCGGTTCGCGCATGCGCGAGACCGGTCTGCAGCGGGCGGATCTGCGCGGGGCCAATCTGGAAGGGGCCGATCTTTCCTTCGCCCTGATGGGGGGTGCTGACCTCGCCGGTGCCAACCTTCGGGGCGCGCGTCTGTTCGGTACCGATCTCCGGGGCGTGCGACTGAACCGGGCGCGAGTGGCCGGGGCCAATATGGCCTACGCGAATCTGCGCGGCGCCCGCCTGGAGCGGGTGGACCTGAGCGGGGTCCCGTTGGGGAATGCCATCTGGGTGGACGGTCGTACCTGCGCGCCGGAGTCCGTGGGGGAGTGCGACTGAGCGCCGGGTCCGCCTAGGCCCGGGCGGTGTCTGCCCCCGCCTCCAGCGGCGGCTCTGCGGCCGGGAGTGGCGTGGGGTGGCCGATGGCGAAGCCCTGGCCGTAATCGATGCCCATCTCCTCCAGGGCCTCGATGAGGGCGTCGTTCTCCACGAATTCCGCCACCGTCTGGATCCCCATGATGTGGCCGATCTGGTTGATGGACTCCACAAAGGCGCGGTCGGTGGGGTCCTCCAGCATGTCCCGGATGAAGGCGCCGTCGATCTTCAGCAGGTCCACCGGCATGTGCTTCAGGTAGGCGAAGGAGGAGAGGCCGCTACCGAAGTCGTCCAGGGCGATGCAGCATCCCCGATCGTGAAGCTCACCGATGAACTCGCTGGCGGCGCTGAGGTTGGCTACCGCAGCGGTTTCGGTGATCTCGAAGCAGAGTCGGCGTGGATCGACTGCGCTCTCGTCCAGCCGCTCCAGCAACTGCTGAAGCGTGGCGGGATCGGAGAGGCTCTGGCCGGAGAGATTCACGGAGAGCCGTTCCTTGGCGCCAAAGGGGGTGGCGCTGCTCTCCAGGAGCCGGATCACGCGGTCCACCACCCAGTAGTCGATGGCCGGCATGAGGCTGTAGCGCTCCGCGGCCGGGATGAAGGCCATGGGCGGGACGATCTCCCCGTTCTCCTGGCGCAGACGGAGAAGGACCTCGCTGAATCCGTCGTCGAGCGCCGGATTCAGGGTACGGAAGGGCTGGCAGTAGAGGCAGAAGCGATCTTCGTCCAGCGCCAGGCGCAGGCGCTGAGCCCACTCCATTTCCCCGTGGTGGCGCTCCAGGTCGGCGTCGTCGCTCTGATAGACATGGATGCGCCCCCGACCCCGATCCTTGGCGACGTAGCAGGCCGCGTCGGCCGCCGCCAGCAGCCCCACCAGGCCACCACTGTCGCTATCGATGGGGACCAGGCCGATGCTCACGCCCACCTCGAAGGACTGGTTGTCCCAGACGAAGCGAAAGACCCGCACCGTCTCCCGGAGCTCCTCGGCGATGGTCCGCGCCCGGTCCAGGGGGCAGCTCTCCAGGAGGATGCCGAACTCGTCCCCGCCCAGGCGCGCCACGGTATCGGAGGAGCGCACTCGACTGCGAATGCGCTCGGCCAGCTGCTTGAGGAGTTCATCACCGGCCGCGTGGCCGCAGGTGTCGTTGACCAGCTTGAACTGGTCCAGATCCAGGTAGCAGAGGGCATGCTCGGCACCGTCGTTATGGGCGCTCTCCAGGACGCCCTGGAGGCGGCTCTCGAATTCGCGGCGGTTGATGAGGCCGGTGAGGGCGTCGTGGCTGGCCTGATAGGAGAGCTGGCGGGAGAGGCGCCGCATCTCGCTCACGTCGCGGAAGATGAGGACGGCCCCTACCACGTGTTCGGCATCCCCGCGGATGGGTGCGGCCGTGTGCTCGATGGGGTGATGCTCACCATCGGGGCGGACCAGGGCCGACGGCAGGGCCGAGCAGAGGGTGCTGTTCTCGCGCATGGCCTCGCGCACCGGATGTTCCAGGCGCCGGCCCGTGGATTCATCCTCCAGCGCGAAGATGGCCTCCAGCGGACGGGAGAGGGTCTCTTGCGCCTGGATCCCCAGGAGTTCTTCCGCCGTCGGGTTGAGGTAGTCGATGACGCCGCCGGCATCGGTGGTGATGACGCCATCGCCAATGGAGTGGAGAGTGGTCTGTACCCGCTCCTTCTCGCGCTCCAGCTCTCGCTGGGAGCGGCTGACCCCGAACAGGGCCCCGGCGGCGATGACCCCCCCGAGGAGCAGAGCAGCTCCGCCGCCACCCAGCAGGAGCCACCATGCCTCGGCATAGGCCGCGGAGGCGCTGTCCAGGGCGCGCTCGCTCTCGGAGTCCTGGTGTTCGGAGAGCCGTTCCAGGGTGCCCAGTACCTGGTCCTGTCCGGGCAGACCACGATTGAAGGTGAGCCGGCGCGCGGCATCCCGCTGGCCCGACAGTGCCAGCTCCACGGCCTGCAGATGGAGGGGGCGGACCCGACTGGTGGCCTCCCCCTGAGCCTCCAGGAGGCGGCGCTCGGTGGCATCCAGTGCCATGGTCCGGAAGCGGCTGCGTGCCTGGATGAAGTGCGAGGCCAGTTCCAGGAACTCCCGGTGGAGTTCCTCCCGTTCAAAGGGGTCGGCCTGGTTGATGAGGCTCTGCAGGGTGACGACCCGCTCCCGGGCCGTGGTGTACATCGTCCGCACCAGCTCCTTCTTGGTGTTGTGGTGCTCGACGATGGTCTCCAGCCGCTGGTGGATCTCCCCCATCCGGAGGGTTGCGACCAGGACCAGGACGGCCATGAGGGTGAGGACACCCACGAACCCCAGGCCGAGGGCGAGTTGTGTGCGATTGACGGACATTGTATTTGTTATAACCTCCAGCCCTTCGAGGGGCTGGAGAGACTCCAAAACCATCCAGACTGGTCGGTTTTCGCACACCGCCCGGGGGGTGTCAAACCGGCGAGACGGCGCGGCGCCTTCGCGCTAGAATGGGGGCATGTCCGGAAATCACACAGGGCGACTCTTCGTCGTCTCCACCTTCGGCGAGAGCCATGGCCCGGCCATCGGCTGCACCATCGACGGCTGCCCCCCGGGGGTCCCCCTGGACGCGGCGACCATCCAGGCCGACCTGGATCGGCGCCGGCCGGGAACGTCGCGCTATGTCACCCAGCGCCGGGAAACGGACGAGGTGGAGATTCTCTCCGGCGTCTTCGAGGGGGTGACCACCGGGACGCCCATCGGCCTGCTCATCCGCAATACCGATGCCCGTTCCAGGGACTACTCGGACATCGCCCGGCGCTATCGGCCGGGCCATGCCGATGCCTCCTATGACGCCAAGTACGGGATCCGCGACTATCGCGGCGGGGGGCGTTCCTCGGCTCGGGAAACGGCCACCCGGGTAGCTGCCGGGGCCGTCGCGCGGCAGATGCTGGCCCGGGACTACGGCGTCACCCTCCAGGGCTGCCTCACCCAGATCGGCGGGATCACCGCCGGGCAGATGGACTGGTCGGCGGTGCCGGAGAACCCCTTCTTCTTCCCGGACCCCGACCGGGTCGAGGAGATCGAGGAGTACCTTCAGTCCCTGCGCAAGTCGGGCGATTCCATCGGGGCCCGGGTCCACGTGGAGGCCCACGGTCTGCCGGCGGGGTGGGGTGAGCCGGTCTTCGACCGCCTGGATGCCGACCTGGCCCGTGCGCTGATGAGCATCAACGCCGTGAAGGGGGTGGAGATCGGCGCCGGCTTCGCCAGCGTCGAGCAGCGCGGCAGCGAGCACCGGGACGAGCGGACCCCCGAGGGCTTCCTCTCCAACAATGCCGGCGGGGTCCTCGGCGGGATCTCCTCGGGGCAGCCGCTTACCGCGGACATCGCCCTGAAGCCCACCTCCAGCATCCTGATCCCGGGCCAGAGCGTGGATGCCGACGGCCAGCCGGTGGAGGTGGTCACCAAGGGGCGCCACGACCCCTGTGTCGGGATCCGGGCGGCTCCCATCGCCGAGGCCATGGTCGCCCTGGTCCTGGCCGACCACGCCCTGCGCCACCGGGCCCAGAACCCGGAACGCGACCCGCGCCGCTCCTGAACGGGGGCGACCCATGAGCGGGATCCCCTACGGCCGCCTTTCGGCCTTCTACCTCTTCTACTTCGCCGTGCTGGGGACGCTGGTCCCCTACTGGCCGGTCTACCTGGACCACCTCGCCTTCTCCTCGGCGGAGATCGGCGGCCTCATGGCCCTGGTCATGGGGACCAAGATCGTCGCCCCCAACTTCTGGGGCTGGCTGGCCGATCGCAGCGGCCGGCGCATGCCGTGGGTGCGCAGCGGGAGCCTGCTGGGGCTGGCCGCCTTTGCCTTCGTACCCACAGCTCACGATTTCTGGTCGCTGGCGGCGGTGATGCTCGCCTTCTCCTTCTTCTGGAACGCCGTACTGGCCCAGTTCGAGGCCAACACCTTCAACCACCTCCGGGGGGAGGAGGCGCGCTACAGCCACATCCGGCTGTGGGGCTCGGTGGGCTTCATCCTCACCGCCACCGGGCTGGGGCCCCTGATGGACAGTGTCGGTGCCGCCCTGGTCCCCTGGGCCGTGGGCCTGGGGCTGGCGGCCATCTGGGTGACCAGCCTCACCGCGCCCGAGGCGCCGCCGGCCCACGCGACCGGGGAGGGAGAAGAGGGACTGGGACGCGTCCTGCGCCAACCGGCGGTCATCGCCTTCCTGGCCGCCTGCCTGCTCATGCAGGCCAGCCACGGCCCCTACTACACCTTCTTCAGCCTCTACATGGCCGACGTCGGCTACCGTGGCTGGTCCACCGGCCTGCTCTGGGGGCTGGGCGTGGCCGCGGAGGTGGTCATGTTCCTGGTGATGCACCGGATCATGGGCCGCTTCCGCCTGACCCCACTGCTGGTCCTCGCCTTTTCCCTGGCGACCCTGCGCTGGCTGGTCCTGGCGCTCTTTCCCGGTAGCGTCTCCCTGGTGGTGGGCGCCCAGCTCCTCCACGCCGCGAGTTTCGGCCTCTACCACGCCGTGGCCATTGCCCTGGTCCACCGCATCTTCCGGGGCCGCCTCCAGGGCCGGGGGCAGGCGCTCTACTCCAGCCTGGGCTTCGGCGCCGGCGGGGCGCTGGGCAGCCTCTACGGCGGCCTGCTCTGGGATGGCGCCGGGGCGGCAGTCACCTTTGCCGGCGCTGCCGGGATGGCCGCACTGGGGGGGATACTCGCCCTCCTCGCGGTCCCCCGGCTGATGGGCCAACGGGCGCCGGCTGCCGTAGAATGAACCGAAACCATTGTCGATAGGAGCATCCATGGCCGAGCTACTGGAAACCCTGGACGCCATCGCCCACCGTGCCGGCGAGGCCATCCTGGACGTCTACCACCGGGCGGATCAGGGGGTGGAGACCAAGGCCGACGATTCCCCGCTCACCGAGGCGGATCGCGCCGCCCACCGGATCATCGCCGAGGCCCTGGCGGAGGCCTACCCGGATATTCCGGTGCTCTCCGAGGAGGGGGCGGAGATCCCCTACGCCGAGCGCGCACACTGGTCCCGCCTGTTCGTGGTGGACCCCCTGGACGGGACCAAGGAGTTCCTCCACAAGAACGGCGAGTTCACCGTGAATATCGCGCTAGTGGAGGAGGGGGAGCCGGTGGCCGGCGTGGTCCACGCCCCGGCCCTGGGCCGGACCTACCTGGGCGACGGCAACGGCGCCAGCCGCCGGGACGGGGCGCGGCCGCCCATGGCCATCCGCGTGGCGGATCCGGTGGCCGGCCGGCCCTGGCGGGTGGTGGGGAGCCGCTCCCACGCCACCCCGGAGGTGCAGGCCCTGGTGGACGCCCTGGGCGAGGCGGAGCTGGTGAGCATGGGGAGTTCCCTGAAGCTCTGCCTGGTGGCCGAGGGGGCCGCCGACCTCTATCCCCGCCTGGGCCCCACCTCGGAGTGGGATACCGCCGCCGCCCACGCCGTGGTCCGCGCCGCCGGCGGCGTGGTGGTGGACACCGATCTCGAGCCGCTCACCTACAACTGGCGCGAGACCATCCTCAACCCCTACTTCATCACCGCCAGCCGGCTGGATCCAGCCTGGACCGGGCCGCTGCCGCGGGTCCTGGGCAAGGCGTAGCCCTCAGGGCTTCGCGTACCCCCGGGGCGGGTGGTGCCGGCCCCTGCTGCCAGGTACGCCGTAAAGACCTCCCTGTCGGCTCGACGGCAGCATCCCTGCTGCCGACGACCTGGCATCAGGGGCCGGCACCACTCGTCGGGTATCTTCGCCCCTAGACCTGGTAGTAGTCCCGGTACCAGGCCACGAAGTTCGCCACGCCGGTCTCCACCGGCGTGGTGGGCTCGTAGCCCACGTCGGCCTTGAGGTCGGCGACATCGGCGTAGGTGTCCGGGACATCCCCGGGCTGCAGCGGCAGCAGGTTCTTCTCCGCCTTCTTGCCCAGGTTCTCCTCGAGCACCTCGATGTAGCGCATGAGCTCCACCGGTTGGTGGGCGCCGATGTTGTAGATCCGGTAGGGGGCCGCGCTGGTGCCCGGGTCCGGGGCGGCGCCGTCCCAGTCGGGGTTGGGCTCGGCCGGGTGGTCCAGGCTCCGCAGCACCCCCTCGACGATGTCGTCGATGTAGGTGAAGTCCCGCCGGTGGTTGCCGTAGTTAAAGACGTCGATGGGCTCGCCCGCCAGGATCTTCCTGGTGAACAGGAACAGCGCCATGTCCGGCCGGCCCCAGGGGCCGTAGACGGTAAAAAACCGCAGGCCGGTGGTGGGTAGCCGGTAGAGATGGGAATAGGTGTGGGCCATGAGCTCGTTGGCCTTCTTGCTCGCGGCGTAGAGGCTCAGGGGGTGGTCCACGTTGTGGTGGACCGAGAAGGGCATCTCGGTGTTGGCGCCGTAGACGGAGGAGGAGCTGGCGAAGACCAGGTGCTCCACCCCGTTGTGGCGGCAGCCCTCCAGGATATGGGTGAAGCCGACGATGTTGGCGTCCACGTAGGCGTGGGGATTCTCCAGGGAGTAGCGCACCCCGGCCTGGGCGGCGAGATTCACCACCCGCTGGGGCTGGTGCTCGCGGAAGACCCGCTCCACCGCCGGCCGGTCCTCCAGGCTCACCCGCTCCTCGGTGAAGCCGTCGTAATCGCGGACGCGGTTGAGACGGTTCTCCTTGAGGACCGGGTCGTAGTAGGCGTTGACGTTGTCCACGCCGACGACCTCGTCGCCGCGCTCGAGCAGGCGCAGGGCGAGGGCATTGCCGATGAAGCCGGCGGTGCCGGTAACCAGGACGCGCATTGGTGGGCTCCCTTGCCGCTGTTCGTATGGGGCCCGCATTGTAGCGCAGAGCGCTGGTTCATGGAGCCGGATTTCCGAGCAGATGGACCGGCTTGCGGGCTCCTTGATTTGACATCGCCGGCGCGGTCCGGATACTGCGCGCCAGTCCCCACGCCGGCCAAGGAAGCCGGGAGGAGCCCCCTTGCGAACCCATACCGCCATGAGCATCGCGGGCCGCCCCATCGGGAACGGCCACCCGCCCCTGATGGTGGCGGAACTCTCGGCGAACCATGACGGCAGCCTGGAGCGCGCGCTGGCCATCGTGGATGCGGCCGCCGAGGCGGGCGCCGATGCCATCAAGCTCCAGACCTATCGGCCGGATACCATGACCCTGGACGTCGATCGGCCGGAGTTCTTCATCGAGGCGGGGCGCTGGGCGGGGGAGAGCCTCTACCAGCTCTACGAGCGCGCCCACACCCCCTGGGAGTGGCACGAGGCGCTCTTCCAGCGGGCCCGGGAGCGGGGGCTCATCGCCTTCTCCTCGCCCTTCGACGCGACGGCGGTGGACTTCCTGGAGGGGCTGGACTGTCCCGCCTACAAGATCGCCTCCTTCGAGGCGGTGGACCTGGAGCTCATCCAGCGCGTGGCGGCCACCGGCAAGCCGGTGATCCTCTCCACCGGGATGGCCGACGCCGAGGAGATTGCCACGGCGGTGGCGACAGCGCGGGAGGCGGGGTGTAACGACCTGGCACTGCTCCATTGCGTCAGTGCCTATCCGGCGGAACCCGCGGAGTACAACCTGCGAACGCTACCGGACCTGGCCCGGCGATTCTCCGTGGTGGCCGGGCTCTCCGATCATACCCGGGACAATACCACCGCCATTGCGGCCGTGGCGCTGGGGGCGACCATCGTGGAGAAGCACTTCACCCTGGATCGGGCCGGTGGCGGGCCGGACGACGACTTCTCACTGGAGCCGGCGGAGCTGGCCGCCCTGTGCCGGGATGCCTGGACGGCGTGGCAGGCGCTGGGGAAGGTGAGCTATGAGCGCAGTCCCTCGGAGCAGGGGAGCATGGCCTTTCGCCGGTCGCTCTACTTCGTGGCCGACATCGCCGCCGGTGAGACCATCACCGAGGACCACATCCGGGCCATCCGCCCGGGCTACGGGGCGCCGCCGTCGGAGCGCCAGGCCTTCCTGGGCCGGCGGGCCCGCCAGGCCATCGCCCGCGGGACGCCCGCGAGCTGGGAGTTGGTGGAGTAGCGACTCGGGAGACTCCCGGCCCGACGGGCCTCAGTCGGCGCGCCGGTCGGCCACGGCGTCCCCCACCGGCGGCCGGCCGATGGCGTAGTAGGTGAAGCCCTGGCCGGCCATGTAGGCGGGGTCGTAGATGTTGCGGCCGTCGAAGACCACCGGCTGCTTCAGCCGCTCCTTCACCAGGGCGAAGTCGGGGCTGCGGAAGGGGTGCCACTCGGTGATGACCACCAGGGCATCGGCCCCCTCCAGGGCCGCCTCCGGCCCCTCCACCAGTGCCAGGTCGTCGCGCTCGCCGTAGATCCGGTGGGTCTCCTCCATGGCCTCGGGGTCGAAGGCCCGCACCCGGGCGCCGGCCTGCCACAGCGACTCCATCAGGACCCGCGCCGGGGCCTCCCGCATGTCATCAGTGTTGGGCTTGAAGGCCAGCCCCCAGAGGGCGATGGTCCTGCCGGCCAGCGCGCCGCCGAAGTGGGCGTGGAGCTTGTTGAAGAGGACCGACTTCTGGCGGTCGTTCACCGCCTCCACGGCGCTCAGCAGCTCGGCCTCGTAGCCCACGTCCCGGGCAGTGCGCTCCAGCGCCTTGACGTCCTTGGGGAAGCAGGAGCCGCCGTAGCCGGCCCCGGGATAGATGAAGGAGTAGCCGATGCGCGGGTCGGAGCCGATGCCGTTGCGCACCGCCTCGATGTCGGCGCCCAGCCGGTCCGCCAGGTTGGAGAGCTCGTTCATGAAGCTGATCTTGGTCGCCAGCATGGCGTTGGCGGCGTACTTGGTCAGCTCCGCCGAGCGGATGTCCATGGCGATGAGCCGGTCGTGGTTGCGGTTGAAGGGGGCGTAGAGGGCGCGCAGGAGCTCGGTGGTCCGGGGGTTGTCGGTGCCGACGATGACCCGGTCCGGCTTCATGAAGTCGTCGATGGCCGCCCCCTCCTTGAGGAATTCGGGGTTGGAGACCACGTCGAACTCCAGCTCGGCGCCGCGGCGGGTCAGGGTCTCCGAGACCGCCTCGCGCACCCGGTCGGCGGTGCCCACCGGCACCGTGGACTTGTCGATGATGACCTTGTAGTCGTCCATGTGCTCACCCACGGAGCGGGCGACGGCTAGGACGTACTGGAGGTCGGCGGAGCCGTCCTCGTCCGGCGGGGTCCCCACGGCGATGAACTGGAACAGGCCGTGGGCCACGCCGTCGGCGATGTCGGTGGTGAAGCGCAGGCGACCGGCGGCGGTGTTCTCGTGGACCATGGACTCCAGGCCCGGCTCGTAGATGGGGATCTCGCCGCGCTCGAGCATCTCGATCTTGCGCTGGTCCACATCCACGCAGACCACGTCGTTGCCCATCTCGGCGAGACAGGTACCGGTAACCAGCCCCACGTAGCCCGAGCCGAAGATCGTCACGTTCATGCCGTTCGCTCCCTGGAAGACCCCGTTTCAAAGGGGCGCATTGTACGTCAGGGCCGGGGGCCGGTATAGGCGGGCCCGGCTCATTCGGGGAAGCTCAGCCTGCCAGGTTGAGCAGTGTCGCCATGAGGGCCATGCCGCCCACGAGTCCGTAGACCGACTGATGGCCCCGGCCGTAGAGCTTGGCATTGGGTACCAGCTGGTCCAGGGAGACGAAGACCATGATCCCGGCCACGGCCGCAAAGACGATCCCCATCAGGGCGTCATCCAGGAAGGGGCGCAGGACCAGGAAGGCGGCCAGGGCGCCCAGAGGCTCGGCGAGGCCGGAGAGGAAGGCGAGCCCCACGGCCCGACCCCGCCGGGCTGTGGCGTAGAAGAGGGGAATGGCGACGGCGATCCCCTCCGGGATGTTGTGCAGGCCTACTGCCAGGGCGACTGAACTGCCTACTACCGGATCGGTCAGGGCGGCGATGAAGGTGGCCATCCCTTCGGGGAAGTTGTGCAGGGTGATGGCCAGGGCGGCCAGTGTGCCCAGCCGGAGGAGTCGCGGATCCTCGCGGATGCTCTCCAGGCTGCGTGCCTGGTGGGGATTCTCGCCCTCGGGGACCAGGCCGTCGATGATCGCGGTGGCCACCATGCCCAGCAGGAAGGCGGTTGTCGCGATCCATTCGCCGTTCTCACCACCGATGTACTCCACCGCATCGGCGTAGAGTTCCACGAAGGAGATGTAGATCATTACGCCGGCCGAGAGGCCCAGACTCACCGCCAGGAAGGCGTGCTGATCCCGGCGGATGAAGAGGGCGGCCACCCCGCCCAGGCCGGTCGCAAGGCCGGCCACGGTGGTGAGGGCGAGGGCGGTGACCGCTGCGGATTCCATCCCGCGTTCCCGGCTGTCCCGTCCCGGCTAGAACCGGAAGTGGTTGAGCTGCTCCTGCACCGAGTGGGTGAGTTCGGCGAGCCGCTTGCTGACCTCCTCCACCTCCCGCGCCTTGTTGTCGTTGGTGCTGGCGCGGTCGTTGATCCGGGTGACGTTCTGGTTCATCTCTTCGGCCACGCTGGTCTGCTCCTCGGTGGCCGTGGCGATCTGGGAGAACATCGCCTCGATCTCGTCGATGCGCGAGGCGATGGACTGCAGGGCCTCGGTGGTCTCGCCGGTGAGGTCGCGCCCGCGGGTGGCCTGCTCGGTGGCGTTCTCCATGGTGGAGACGGCCGACTGGACGCCCTGCTGGAGCCCCTCGATCTTCTGCTGGATGTCGCCGGTGGATTCCTGGGTACGGTTGGCGAGGTTGCGGACCTCTTCGGCCACGACCGAGAAGCCGCGACCGGATTCCCCGGCGCGGGCGGCCTCGATGGCGGCATTCAGGGCCAGGAGATTGGTCTGGCCGGCGATCTCGTTGATGGTGTCGATGACCGACCCGATGGCCTCGCTCTCGCTCTCCACGTTCCGGATTCGCTCCGCGGCATCGCCAATGGCGCGGTTGAGCTCCTCGATGGCCTGGCGCGTATCCCCCGCCTGGGAGGCCCCATTGCGGGCACTCTGGGTGACCTCCTGGCCGGCATCCGAGGCCTGGTTGGCGTTGCGGGCGATCTCCTCGGCGGTGGAGGCCATCTCGTTGGTGGCCGTGGCCACCTGATCGGTCTCGTTACGCTGTTCCTCCACGCTCTCCAGCGTTTCGTGGGAGAGATCGGACAGTCGGCGGGTGGACTGGACCAGCTGCTGGACCGATTCCAGCACGCTGCCCACCAGCTGGCGGAAGCTCGCCTCCATGGTGTTAACCGCCCGGGCCGCCTCGGCCATCTCGTCGTGGGTCTTGACCTCCACCGGGTCGGTGTCCAGGTGGCCGTCGGCCAGGTGGTCGAGCTTGGTGCGCAGGGCGTACACGGGGGTAGTGACCTGGCGGGTCATGAGGACCGTGAGGCCGGCGGCCAGGAGGGCGGCCAGCAGGATCCCGCCGAGGATGACCTGGCGCGCGGTGTTCGCCTGCTCGTTGGCCGAGGCGACCGCAGCCTTCTCCTCTTCCAGGAGGACTTTCTGCAGTTCGCCGAAGGTGCCGCGGAGCTCGCCCAGATGCTTCTGGGTTTCCTCGGTATAGACCGATTCCGCCTCCACGTAACGCCCGGCCTGTTCGAGGTCCCTGATCTCCCGCGCCGAGTTGTGGAGAGCGCGGTGGGGGGCGTTCAGTGCCTCGAAGTGCCCGTGGTAGGCATCCGGCAGCCGCGCGTAGAGGTCGGATTCTGCGAAATCCTGGTACCACTGGCCGAATGCGCACTGTTCCGGGTCCAGTTCGCCGGAGAAGGGTTCGCGGCGGATCAGGGAATTCGCCAGCTCATTGCTCCAGGCCAGGTGGTCGATCTCCTTCTCCGCCTGGAAGAGGGTCTGGTCCAGGAGTTCATTGGCGTGTCCCTGCTTCCGGTCCATGGTCCCCAGGGTGGCCCAGGCGACGATACCGACCAGGATGAGCACGAGGGTGATGGAGCCGAAGGCCAGGGCGAGTTTGCGGCCAATCGTGGGTTTGATGAGCACGGGTTAATTCCCTTTGGTCGGTCAGTGATTGGTGACAGGGTAGTCCGGACCTTGGTACCGCGGCAACCGCTTATGCCAAAGCCCGGCAGGGTGTGACACCAGTTAAAAGTTGTCTGGAGTCATGGAAAGTCGTGCAATTTGTGAACAGACTCGGCCGGGAAGTAAACCAAAAAGGAGGAGTCATGACGGAACACAACATCGCCATTGTCGGTCTGGGGCGGGTCGGTACGGTCTTCCTGCAACGGATGCTGGCCCGGCGGGAAGAGGGCGTGAACATCGTCCGGGTGGCCCAGCTCTCGAAGACCGACGGTCTGAAGATGGCCGAGGAGGCCGGGTTGCCCACGGGGACCATCGACGACATCGTTGCCGAGGGCAGCGGAGTGGACGTCATCTTCGATCTCACCGGCAGCCCTGATGTGCGCCAGCAGCTCAGGGAGAAGCTCGCCGCCGCCGGCAATCGGCATACGGTGATCGCGCCCGAGAGCATCGCCCGGCTGATGTGGACGCTGATGGAAACAGGGGAAGACTTGCCGGAGGTCCACGCCGCCGGGGGTTACTAGGCGGGAGACTGCCCGCCTCAGGGGCAGTTACTCGGCGTGCCGTTCACCTTGCGCAGCCGCCCCCCGCGGCTGATCACCAGGCGGGTCACCCGGGCCTGCGAAGCATCGCAGAGGGTCAAGGTGAAGGTGCCATTGAAGGGGGTCGTCCCATCGTAGAGGAAGGTCAGGCGGTTGCGATTGTAGGCCGTCCGGGAGCCGGGAAGGTCCTCTCCGATGGCCAGCAGGTCTTCGCCAGTGTCCACGCTGCCGTCACCGTCTTCATCGGCAAACAGGAGCCAGCCGTCCTGCCATCCTCCGTTGTCGCAGGTGGACGCATCCGCCGATGGGCAGAGCGTCGCGGGATGGCCGCGGCGAACTGCCTCGGTGCGGGCTCGCTGGATGTGGCCGACCAGGGTGTTCACGTAGGCCGCGTGGCGGTGGTCCGCCACCATGGACTGGAGGGCCGGTATGCCGGCACTGGCCAGAATGGTGAAGACGGCCAGCACCACCATGAGTTCCACCAGGGTGAAGCCGTGCACGGGGTGACTGCGCTGCCGGGGCTCTTCCATGATCCCCTCTCCCTCTGTCTGTACGGGTCTGTCCGTTCCGGAGCCTAGCCCTTCCCCAGCACGCCGGCGAGCCGCTCCATGGCCTGTTCCAGGTTGCTCAGGCTGGTGGCGAAGGAGAGCCGCATGCAGCCCGGGGCACCGAAGGCGGAGCCGGGCACCAGGGCGACCCCCGCCTCGGTGAGCAGGTGTTCGGCGAAGGCGACATCGTCAGCCAGGCCCAGCCGCTGGATGGCCTCGCTCATGTCCGGGAAGCAGTAGAAGGCGCCCTGGCCGGGGAGTGGCCGGACACCGGGTAGCTGGCCCAGGGCGTCCACCACGAAGTCGTGGCGCTGCTTGAAGGCGGTGACCATGGTCTCGATGCAGGACTGGTCGCCGGTGAGCGCCTCCACCGCCGCCGCCTGGGAGATGGAGGCGGGGTTGGAGGTGCTCTGGGACTGGATGGTCTTCATGGCGGCGATGAGATCCGCCGGGCCGGCGGCGTAGCCGATGCGCCAGCCGGTCATGGAATAGGCCTTGGAGACGCCGTTGAGAACCACCGCCCGATCCTTGAGGGCGGGGGCGGCGTTGACGATATTAATGAAGGCCCCGGCCTCCCAGCGGATGTGCTCGTAGATGTCGTCGGTAGCCACCAGCACCCCGGGGTGGCGCTCCAGAACCGCGCCCAGGGCGGCCAGCTCCTCCCGGGAGTAGGCCACGCCGGTGGGGTTGGAGGGGCTGTTGATGATGACCAGGCGAGTACGGTCGGTGATGGCCGCCTCCAGCTGGTCGGGGGTCATCTTGAAGCCCGCATCCAGGGAGGTCTCCACGAAGCGCGCCTCGCCCTCCGCCAGGCGGACGATGTCGGGGTAGGAGACCCAGTAGGGGGCCGGGATGACCACCTCGTCGCCGGGATTCAGCAGGGCCTGGCAGAGGTTGAAGAAGCTCTGCTTGCCGCCGGCCGAGACCAGGATCTGGTCGAGGTCGTAGTCGAGGTTGTTGTCGCGCCGGAACTTGGCGGCCACGGCCTCCTTGAGTGCTGGTGTGCCATCCACGGCGGTATACTTGGTATCCCCGGCCCGAATGGCGGCGATGGCCGCCTCCTTGATGGTCTCCGGCGTATCGAAGTCGGGCTCACCGGCGCCGAGGCCGATGATGTCCTGACCCGCCGCGCGCAGCGCCTTGGCGCGCGCGGTAACCGCCAGTGTGGGCGACGGCTTGACCCGTCGCGCCCGTTCCGCAAGCTCGATGTCCACCCTTGTCCTCGTCTCGTCCGGGAGTGTGCTGTCAGCGTTCCGTAATATACTGGAATCGGGCCGATGGCAGAATCCCCCGGGGTTGTATGCGAGGGGGCTCGACCGCATGCTGCTGATTGGCTGGGGGCGGCTGCGGGAGGGAGATACCACGGGAAACGGCGTACATACGTCCCTGTAGCCTCCACGGCGGCATCCATGCCGCCGAGGTTCCCGTGGTATTTCCCCTCCCGCAGCCGTCGCAGTACATCGGCTTCGTTCTTCGGAGCAACCGGTCTCTTTGGTATGACTCGAAGCCAGGATCTGGTCCCGGCAGGGGTTGCGGGGAGCCTCGGCGACAGGGATGTCGCCGTGGAGGCTACAGGGAGGTATTCACG
This sequence comes from Thiohalospira halophila DSM 15071, assembly GCF_900112605.1. Lineage (NCBI taxonomy): Bacteria > Pseudomonadati > Pseudomonadota > Gammaproteobacteria > Thiohalospirales > Thiohalospiraceae > Thiohalospira > Thiohalospira halophila. Next base: position 762,821 of record NZ_FOMJ01000001.1, on the reverse strand, counting down.
CCGTCTCCCCGCAGCCCCTGCCGGGACTAAATCCTGGCGGCCCGTGACAGGGCGAACCCATCCAGTACCACCAACGGGCGAGCGAATACCCATGCAGCGCGACTTCCAGCTAGCCACCGAGTACGACCCCGCCGGCGATCAGCCGGAGGCCATCGAGGCGCTGACCAACGGCATCGAGGCCGGCGAGATGTACCAGACCCTGCTGGGGGTCACCGGCTCGGGCAAGACCTACACCATGGCCAACGTCATCGCCCGGACCCAGCGGCCGACCATCATCATGGCGCCCAACAAGACCCTGGCCGCCCAGCTCTACGGCGAGTTCAAGGAGTTCTTTCCGAAGAACGCGGTGGAGTACTTCGTCTCCTACTACGACTACTACCAGCCGGAGGCCTACGTCCCCTCCACGGATACCTTCATCGAGAAGGATGCCTCCATCAACGACCATATCGAGCAGATGCGGCTTTCGGCCACCAAGGCGCTGTTCGAGCGCCGGGACACGGTTATCGTGGCCACTGTCTCCGCCATCTACGGCCTGGGCGACCCGCAGTCCTACATGCAGATGCTCCTGCACATGGAGCGCGGCGACATCGTCGACCGCGACGGCATCCTGCGCCGCCTGGCGGAGCTGCAGTACAGCCGCAACGATACCGAGCTGCGGCGGGCGACCTATCGCGTCCGCGGCGACGTCATCGACATCTACCCGGCGGATGCCGATGGCGAGGCGGCGCGCATCGAGCTCTTCGACGAGGAGGTGGACAGCCTCGCCTGGTTCGATCCCCTCACCGGGGAGGTCCTGCGCAAGGTGCCGCGGCTGACCATCTATCCCAAGACCCACTACGTCACGCCCCGGGAGCAGCTCCTGGACGCCATCGAGCACATCAAGGAGGAGCTGGCCAACCGGCTGGAAGAGCTCTACTCCGCCAACAAGCTGGTGGAGGCCCAGCGCCTGGAGCAGCGGACCAAGTTCGATATCGAGATGATGCTGGAGCTGGGCTACTGCTCCGGGATCGAGAACTACTCCCGCTACCTCTCCGGGCGCGGTCCCGGCGAGCCGCCGCCGACCCTGCTGGACTACCTGCCGCCGGATGCCCTCATGATCCTGGACGAGTCCCACGTGACCATTCCCCAGATCGGGGGGATGTACAAGGGCGACCGGGCGCGCAAGGAGACCCTGGTGGAGTACGGCTTTCGCCTGCCGTCGGCCCTGGATAACCGCCCCCTGAAGTTCGACGAGTTCGAGCGGCTCTCGCCCCAGAGCATCTTCGTCTCCGCCACGCCCGGCCCCTACGAGGGCGAGCACAGCGGCCAGACGGTGGAGCAGGTGGTCCGGCCCACGGGGCTGGTGGACCCGGAGGTCGAGGTGCGGCCGGTGGGGCCGCAGGTGGACGACCTGCTCTCCGAGGCGCGCATCCGCAGCGAGGCGGGGGAGCGAGTGCTGGTGACCACGCTGACCAAGAAGATGGCCGAGGACCTCACCGACTACCTGTCCGAGCACGGGGTCAGGGTCCGCTACATGCACTCCGACATCGACACCGTGGAGCGCATGGAGATCATCCGCGACCTGCGCCTGGGAGAGTTCGACGTCCTGGTGGGCATCAACCTCCTGCGCGAGGGGCTGGATATACCGGAGGTCTCCCTGGTGGCCATCCTGGATGCCGACAAGGAGGGCTTCCTGCGCGCCGAGCGCTCCCTCATCCAGACCATCGGCCGGGCGGCCCGGAATGCCCACGGCAAGGCCATCCTCTACGCCGACAAGATCACCGGCTCCATGCAGCGGGCCATGGACGAGACCGAGCGCCGCCGGGAGAAGCAGATCGCCCACAACGAGGCCCACGGGATCACCCCGCGGACCATCGAGAAACGGGTAGCCGATGTCATGGAGACCGGTTACCCCGGCGCCCAGAATGCGGATGCCAAGCGCTATGCGCGGGTGGCCGAGGAGGTCGCCGAGTATCAGTCCCTGAGCCCCGCCCAGCTCAAGAAGAAGCTGGCCGAGCTGGAGGAGGAGATGATGCAGAAGGCGCAGAACATGGAATTCGAGGAGGCGGCGAAGCTGCGCGACCAGATTCGGGAGATCCGGGAGAACAGCCTGGGCATCGCGGAGGCGGGCTGATGGCGGGTTGCTGCGACGACGGCTGCAGCCTGGACGCCGGGGCCCAGCGCCAGCGCCGGACCCTGGTGGCGGTGCTGCTCATCAACGCCGTCATGTTCGCGGCCGTGCTGGCCGCCGCCCTCTATGCCGGCTCCACCGCCCTGCTGGCCGACAGCCTGGACAACCTGGGTGATGCCCTGACCTATGCCCTGAGCCTGTGGGCGGTGGCCCGGGGGACCACCGCCAAGGCGCGGGTGGCGCTGGTCAAGGGGGTACTGATCCTGGTGGGCGCGCTGGTGGTACTGGGGCAGGTCGGTTACCGCCTGGCGGTCCCGGCTACGCCGCTGTTCGAGGTCATGGGCCTCTTCAGCCTCCTGGCCCTGGCCGCCAACGGCCTCTGCCTCTATCTGCTCAGCCGCCACCGCCACGAGGACGTGAACATGTCCTCCGTGTGGGAGTGCTCGCGCAACGACATCGTGGTCAACCTCTCGGTCTTCGCCGCCGCCGGCGGGGTCTGGCTCACCGGCCGGGGGTGGCCGGACCTGGTGGTGGGGCTCGCCCTGGGCGCCTTCCTCCTGCGCTCCGCCCTGCGGGTCATCGGTCAGGCGCGGCGGGAGCTGGCCGCCGCCTGAGGGCTCAGGCGGCCGGCTTGGCCAGCCAGCGGCCCAGGTCGGCGGGGGTGGCCAGTCGGATCTCGGCGCCCCAGTCGTCGGGGCGGTCGGCGGCGTCCAGATAGCCCCAGCCGGCCACGGCGGTGCGCAGGCCGGCGGCCATCCCGGCGGCGATGTCGCGCTCGGCATCCCCCACGTAGATCGCTGCCATCGGCTCGCAGCCGGCGGCGGTGCAGGCGTGGAGCAGGGGGTCCGGGTGGGGCTTGGCCCGGGGCAGGGTATCGCCGCTGACCACCGCTGCCATCCGTCCGGAGAGACCCAGCGCCTCCAGTAGCGGTTCGGTGAAGCGGGCCGGCTTGTTGGTCACCACGCCCCAGGGGCGGCCGCTGGACTCCCAGGCCTCCAGGACCTCGGCCAGGCCGGGGAAGAGCCGGCTGTGGGTGGCCAGGTCGGCGCGGTAGTGGTCCAGCAGCCGCTGCAGCAGGACGGCGTGGGCCGGATCCTCCGGCGGCACGCCCAGCCCGGCGGTGACCACCGCACCGCCCCCGTGGGAGACCACCGGTCGCACCTCCGCCTCGTCCACGGCGGGGAGTCCCTCCTCCTGGCGGACCCGGTTCAGGGCCGCGGCCAGGTCCGGGGCGGTGTCCACCAGAGTCCCGTCCAGATCCAGGAAGAGGGCGGCGGGGCGGAGGCCGGCCATTACTCCTCCCGGCGGTAGGTAGCCATGTAGTTGACGTCGATGTCCCGCCCCAGGCTGTACTGCTTGCTCAGCGGATTGTAGCTGAGGCCGGTGAAGTCCTCCGCCACCAGGCCGGCGCCCCGCGCCCAGCCGTCCAGCTCCGCCGGGGTGATGAAGCGCTGGTAGTCGTGGGTGCCCCGCGGCAGCATCTTCAGCAGGTACTCCGCGCCGAGGATGGCGAAGAGGTAGCTCTTGGGGTTGCGGTTGATGGTGGAGAAGAAGACCCGCCCCCCGGGCTTCACCATCCGGGCGCAGGCCGCGATCACCGACTCCGGGTGGGGGACGTGTTCCAGCATCTCCATGCAGGCGACCACGTCGAACCCCTCCGGCTCCTCCGCGGCCAGGTCCTCGGCGGCGGTGTGGCGGTAGTCCACCTCCACGCCGGATTCGTGGCGGTGGAGGCGGGCGACCTTGATGGCCGCCTCGCCCATGTCCATGCCGACCACCTTCGCCCCGCGCAGGGCCATGGCCTCGGCCAGCAGGCCGCCGCCGCAGCCCACGTCCACGGCGCGCTTGCCGGCGAGATCGGCGCGCTCGTCGATGTACTCCAGCCGCAGGGGATTGATGGCGTGGAGGGGGCCGCACTCCCCGTTGGGGTCCCACCAGCGGCTGGCCATCTCGTCGAACTTGGCGAGTTCGGTGGGGTCGGCGTTGGTCGTGTCCATGATTCCTCCGGGGTCGTCCGGTTCAGGCGTTGGCGGCCAGCTTGTCGCGCCAGCCGTCGGCGCGTTCCAGCAGTTCGGTCTCGTCCAGGGTGGTCAGGTGGCCGTTGCTCACCGTGTGCCGGCCGGCCACCCAGACATCGGTGACCTGGTCCCGGCCGGCGGCATAGACGATCTGGGAGACCGGGTGGTAGAGCGGCCGGGTGGCCACGCGATTCAGGTCGATGGCGACCAGGTCCGCCGCCTTGCCCGCCACCACCGAGCCGATATCCGCCTCCAGGCCCAGGGCGCGGGCGCCGCCCAGGGTCGCCATCTCCAGCGCCGCCTCCGCCGGCAGGGCGGCGGGTTCGCCGGCCACCGCCTTGCCCAGCAGGGCGGCGCTCTGCATCTCGGCGAGCATGTCCAGGTCGTTGTTGCTGGCCGCACCGTCGGTGCCCAGGGCGAGATTCACCCCGGCCCCGGCCAGCGCCGCCACGGGGCAGAAGCCGCTGGCCAGCTTGAGGTTGGACTGGGGGCAGTGGACCACCGAGGCGCCGTTCTCCGCCAGCCGACCGATCTCGTCGTCCGTGAGCTGGGTGGCGTGGACCGCCTGGAGGCGCGGCCCCACCAGTCCCAGGGAGTCCAGCCGTTCCAGCGGCCGGCGGCCGTCCTGCTCCACCGCCTCGTCCACCTCGTGGGCCGTCTCGTGGACGTGGATGTGCACGGGTACGTCCAGCTCCTCGGCCAGGGTGGCGATGCGCGACAGCGACTCGTCGGGGACGGTGTAGGGCGCGTGGGGGCTGAAGGCCGTGGTGATGAGGGGATGGTCGCGGAAGCGGTCGTGGACGGCGATGCCGCGCTCGAAATACTCGTCCGCCGTGTTCGCCCAGGGCGTGGGGAAGCCGAAGACGATCATCCCCAGGTTGGCCCGGATCCCCGCCGCCTCGGCGGCAGCGCCGGCGGCGTCGGGGAAGAGGTACATGTCGTTGAAGCAGGTGGTCCCGGAGCGCAGCATCTCCGCCGCCGCCAGCCGGGTGCCGTCGTCCACGAAGGCGTGGCTGACGTTGGCCCCCTCCGCCGGCCAGATGTGCTCCTTGAGCCAGGTCATCAGCGGCAGGTCGTCGGCCAGGCCGCGCATGAGGCTCATGGCGGCGTGGGTGTGGGCATTCACCAGGCCCGGGATTACGGCGTGGCCCCCCAGCTCGTGGACGGCATCAGCGGTGTAGGCCGCCTCGGCCTGGTCCCGCGGCAGGACCGCCTCGATACGCCCGTTGTGGACGACCACCGAGTGGCCCTCCAGGACCGACTCCCGGGGCTCCACCGGGATCACCCAACCGGCGTGGATGAGGGTATCCACTCGCTGCATGCCGCCTCCTCGCTGCCGTTCGTCGCTGGTCGGAGTATACCAGCCCGTCGCCCGGGCGGAGAGGGCGGGCAGGGCATGTAGGTGAGGTCATTGGCCGGCCCCGGGACCCCGGCGGTATACTGGCGGGCCATTCCCACGGGAGGCCACCATGGCCGCGACCGACGACCACGATACCGTCCGCGCCATCCGCTGGAGCGGCGAGGCCCTGGAGCTGCTGGACCAGCGCGAGTTGCCGGCGCGGGAGACCACGCTGACCTGCGCCGACAGCGCCGCCGTGGCCGACGCCATCGCCGCCATGGTGGTCCGCGGAGCGCCGGCCATCGGCATCACCGCCGCCTGGGGCGCAGTCCTCGCCGCCCGGGAGGCTTCCGATCGGACCGGCTGGGAGGCCCACCTCGCCCACCTGGAGGCGGCCCGCCCCACGGCGGTGAACCTGGCCTGGGCCACGGCGCGCATGCGCCGGGTGGCCGGGGAGGAGCAGCCCGACCCGGAGCGCCTGGCCGCCGAGGCCGAGGCCATCCACGCCGAGGACGTGGCCGCCAACCGCCGCATGGGCGCCATCGGCGCCGAATACATCCAGCCGGGCAGTGGTGTCCTCACCCACTGCAACACCGGGTCCCTGGCCACCGGCGGCTTCGGCACCGCCCTGGGCGTCATCCGCACCGCCCACGCCGCTGGTCGCCTGCGCTCCATCCACGCCGGCGAGACCCGGCCCTGGCTCCAGGGGGCGCGACTTACCGCCTGGGAGCTGGTGGCCGACGGCATCCCGGTGGAACTCATCGCCGACGGCGCCGCCGCCTTCCTCATGGCCTCGGGGGCGGTGAACTGGGTCATCGTCGGCGCCGACCGGGTGGCCGCCAACGGTGATGTGGCCAACAAGATCGGGACCTACTCCCTGGCCGTGGCCGCTCGCCACCACGGCGTCGGTCTCATGGTGGTGGCCCCACGCTCCACCCTGGACGCCGCCACCCCCTCCGGCGCCGATATCCCGGTGGAGGGCCGCGACCCCGAGGAGCTGCTGGCCTGCGGCGGCCATCGCATCGCGGCCGAGGGGGCCGGCGCCTGGAACCCCGTCTTCGACATCACCCCGGCCTCCCTGGTGGACGTCCTGGTCACCGAGGCTGGGGCCGTGGAACGACCCGACAACGAGGGGATCGCCCGGATCCTGGCGGCCCCCGCAAGCGAGGAGAAGTCCCCATGACCGACAGCATCGACGACCAGACCCGCACCGAGATGGAGGCTGCCGCCTTCCGCGGGCTGGTGCGCCACCTCCAGGAGCGGACCGACGTCCAGAACATCGACCTGATGAACCTCGCCGGCTTCTGCCGCAACTGCCTGGCCAAGTGGTACCAGGCGGAGGCCGAGGCGCGCGGGGTCGAGATGGACTACGAGACCGCCCGCGAGGCCATCTACGGTATGCCCTACAGCGAATGGAAGGAGAAGTACCAGGCCGAGGCCTCCCCGGAGCAGCAGGAGCGCTTCGAGGAGACCAAGCCCTGGCACGCGAAGATCAGCGGGCATAACTAAGGGTTCGGGCAGGGTGGAAGGTGGCACGGCAATGGATGCTGCCGCTCAGGCACCATCCCTCGGGGCGAAGGGGGCTGCGCGGGGCCTCGGCGGCCATGGACGGCCGCCGTGGAGCGCCAGGGATGGTTCTCGCGTCCCCGCGCAGCCCCCTTCGCCCCGAGGGATGGTGGCGCCCCCGGACAACGGCCGACGTGGAGCGCCATGGACGGTCCTCGCGTCCCCGCGCAGGCGTTCCCCGCCCACCGCTGCCGCCCATGTCGGAGCCCCGTACTCGGGGGTGCATACCCGTTGCAGCCCCCGATGCGATGTGCCGAACGCCGCGCCCGCATGGTAGAATCACGCGAATTGGTATGACCCACCCGAACCAGCGGTAACGGACCGTAGAGCGAGGCCAGATGGAAGAGTTCGCCCGCGAGATCCTCCCGATCAACATCGAGGAGGAGATGAAATCGTCCTACATGGAATACGCCATGAGCGTCATCGTAGGACGGGCCCTGCCGGATGTTCGCGACGGCCTCAAGCCGGTCCACCGGCGCGTGCTCTACGCCATGCACGAGCTGGGCAACGACTGGAACAAGCCCTACAAGAAGTCCGCCCGTGTCGTCGGCGACGTCATTGGTAAATACCACCCCCATGGCGACTCCGCCGTCTACGACACCATCGTCCGCATGGCGCAGCCCTTCTCCCTGCGCTACCCGCTGGTGGACGGCCAGGGCAACTTCGGCTCCATCGACGGCGACAACGCCGCGGCCATGCGGTACACCGAGGTGCGCATGGCGCGCATCGCCCACGAGCTGCTGGCGGACATCGACAAGGAAACCGTCGACTTCATCCCCAACTACGACGAGTCGGAGCACGAGCCGGCCCTGCTCCCCACGCGGGTGCCCAACCTGCTGGTCAACGGCGCCGCCGGCATCGCCGTGGGCATGGCGACCAACATCCCGCCCCACAACCTGGGCGAGATCACCAACGCCGCCCTGGCGCTCATCGACGACCCCGAGGCCACCGTCGCCGACCTCATGGAGTACGTCCCCGGCCCGGACCTGCCCACCGCCGGTGTCATCAACGGCACCCGCGGGATCCGCGAGGCCTACGAGACCGGCCGCGGCCGCATGCACATCCGCGCGGCCGCCGAGGTGGAGACCGACAACCAGGGCCGCGAGCGGATCATCGTCAGCGAGCTCCCCTACCAGGTGAACAAGGCCCGGCTCATCGAGAAGATGGCCGAGATGGTCAAGGAGCGCCGCCTGGAGGGGATCAGCGAGCTGCGCGACGAGTCGGACAAGGAAGGCCTGCGCGTGGTCATCGAGATCAAGCGCGACGCCTCCGGCGACGTCGTCCTCAACAACCTCTACCAGCACACCGCCATGCAGTCGGTCTTCGGCATCAACATGGTGGCGCTGGTGGAGGGCGAGCCCCGGGTCCTCAACCTCAAGCAGGTGCTGGAGGCCTTCCTCCGCCACCGGCGCGAGGTGGTTACCCGGCGGACGGTCTACGAGCTGCGCAAGGCGCGTGACCGGGCCCACGTCCTCGAGGGGCTGGCCGTGGCCCTGGCCAACATCGACCCGGTCATCGAGCGCATCAAGGCCGCCCCCAACCCGGCCGAGGCCAAGGAGAGCCTGCTGGCCGAGCTGTGGGCCCCCGGCGTGGTCTCCGACATGCTGGAGCGCTCCGGCGCCCACGCCTCCCGGCCCGAGGGGCTGCCGGCGGGCTTCGGCCTGGTGGAGGGCGGCTATCGCCTGTCCCCCACCCAGGCCCAGGCCATCCTGGACATGCGCCTGCACCGCCTCACCGGCCTGGAGCAGGACAAGATCACCGGCGAGTACGAGGAGATCCTCACCACCATCGCCGATCTGCTCGCCATCCTGGAGCAGCCCGGCCGCCTCATGGAGGTGATCCGGGACGAACTCACCGAGCTGCGCGATCGCTACGCCGATGCCCGCCGCACCCGGATCCAGGAGGCCCACGAGGACCTCTCCCTGGAGGACCTCATTACCCCCGAGGAGATGGTCGTGACCCTCTCCCACGAGGGCTACGCCAAGTCCCAGCCTCTCTCCGGCTACCGCGCCCAGCGCCGCGGCGGCAAGGGCAAGTCGGCGACCTCCTTCAAGGAGGAGGACTTCATCGACCAGCTCTTCGTGGCCAATACCCATGACACGCTGCTGTGCTTCTCCAGCCGCGGCAAGGCCTACTGGATGCGGGTCTACGAGCTGCCCCAGGCCGGCCGCGGCGCCCGCGGCAAGCCCATCGTCAACCTCCTGCCGCTGGAGGAGGACGAGTACATCCAGACCGTACTGCCCATCCGCGAGTTCTCCGAGGGGTGGTACCTCTTCTTCGCCACCGCCAAGGGGACGGTGAAGAAGACGCCGCTGGCCGACTACTCCCGGCCGCGCTCCACCGGCATCATCGCCCTGGATCTGCGCGACGGCGACTCCCTGGTGGGGGTCGGCCTCACCGACGGCGCCCGGGACATCCTGCTGTTCAACAGCGCCGGCAAGGCCATCCGCTTCCCCGAGGACGAGGTCCGCGCCATGGGCCGGACCGCCGCCGGGGTGCGCGGCATGCGCCTGGCCGACGAGCAGCGCATCATCGCCCTGCAGATCGCCGACGAGGCCGGCTGCCAGCTGACGGTGACCGAGCACGGCTTCGGCAAGCGCACCCCGCTGGAGGAGTTCCCGCGGCGCGGGCGCGGTGGGCAGGGCGTCATCGCCCAGCAGGTCACCGAGCGGACCGGTCCCCTGGTCGGTGCCGAGAGCGTCGGCGAGGAGGACGAGATCATGCTCATCAGCGATCGCGGCACCCTGGTGCGCACGGCGGTGGCGGAGGTCAGCACGCTGTCGCGCAACACCCAGGGGGTCAAGCTCATCAGCCTCGGGGCCGGAGAGCGCCTGGTCGGTATCGAGCGGGTCGAAGAGGCCGACGCCGATGCCGAGGGCGAGGCCGCCGAGGACGAAGAAACCTAAGACCTTTCAGGAGCCCAAACCATGGCACGAGTCTACAACTTCAGCGCCGGCCCGGCGGTCCTGCCGGAGCCGGTCCTCAAGCGCGCCCAGAAGGAGCTGGTCGAGTACGGCAATGCCGGCATGTCCGTCATGGAGATGAGCCACCGCGGCAAGGACTTCATGGCCATCGCGGAGAAGGCCGAGGCCGACCTGCGCGAGCTCATGGGGATCCCGAGCAACTACAAGGTGCTCTTCCTCCAGGGAGGGGCCAGCCAGCAGTTCTCGGCGGTGCCGCTGAACCTCGCCGCCCCCGGCCAGAAGGTGGACTACATCAACACCGGCTCCTGGTCCAAGAAGGCCGTGGCCGAGGCCAAGCGCTACACCAGCGTCCGCGACGCCGGCACTACCGACGGTACCAACGTGCCCACCCAGGCGGAGCTGGACCTGGACCCGGAGGCGGCCTACGTCCACTACACCCCCAATGAGACCATCCAGGGGCTGGCCTTCGACTACATCCCCGACACCGGCGATGTCCCGCTGGTGGCGGACATGTCTTCCACCATCCTCTCCCAGCCCATCGACGTGAGCCGGTACGGCGTCATCTACGCCGGGGCGCAGAAGAATATCGGCCCCGCCGGCCTCACCGTGGTCATCGTCCGTGAGGACCTGGTCGGCAAGGCGCGCGAGGAGACGCCGGTGCTGCTGGACTGGAAGACCCAGGTGGACGCCGACTCCATGTACAACACCCCGCCGACCTACGCCTGGTACCTGGCCGGCCTGGTCTTCGAATGGCTCAAGGACCTGGGCGGCCTCTCCGGGATGGCGGAGATCAACCGGCGCAAGGCGGAGAAGCTCTACGCCGCCATCGACGACTCCGGGATCTACTCCAATCCGGTGGCCCCCCATGTTCGTTCCTGGATGAACGTCCCCTTCCTGCTGAACAACCCGGACCTCGACAACCTCTTCCTGGAGGAGGCGGCCAAGCAGGGGCTCTCCACCCTCAAGGGCCACCGGTCCGTGGGCGGTATGCGGGCCAGTATCTACAACGCCATGCCGGAGGAGGGCGTCGACGCCCTCATCGACTTCATGGCCGATTTCGAACGGCGGCGCGGCTAGTCCCCGCGCCCGGGAGCGCATCCAATGTTCCAGATCCGCACCCTCAACAACATCTCCGCCCGGGGCCTGGAGCGCCTGCCCCGGGACCAGTACGAGGTGGCCTCGGAGATCAACCGGCCGGACGCCGTCCTGGTACGCTCGGCCAACATGCACGAGATGGAGATCCCGGAGACGGTGAAGGCCATCGGCCGCGCCGGTGCCGGCGTCAACAACATCCCCGTGGACACCATGAGCCAGCGCGGCGTGCCGGTCTTCAACGCCCCCGGCGCCAACGCCAATGCGGTGAAGGAGCTGGTCATCGCCGCCATGCTCATGGGGGCGCGCAACCTCACCCAGGCCTGGGAGTACACGCGCAACCTCCAGGAGAGCGGCGAGTCGCTGACCAAGGCGGTGGAGGACGGCAAGAAGCAGTTCGCCGGCTTCGAGCTCCCCGGCCGGACCCTGGGCGTGGTGGGCCTGGGCGCCATCGGCCGCGCCATCGCCGATGCCGCCCTGGCCCTGGGCATGCGCGTCATCGGTTATGACCCGGGCATCACCGTGGAGGGGGCGTGGCAGCTCTCCGCCGAGGTGGAGCGGGCGCCCAACGTGGACGCGCTCTTCGCCAAGTCGGAGTTCGTCACCTTCCACGTGCCGCTGGTGGACGCCACCCGCCACATCCTCAACGCCGAGCGGGTGAAGACCCTGCCCAAGGGGGCGGTGGTGCTCAACTTTGCCCGCCACGGCATCGTGGATGACCATGCCGTCATGGAGGCGCTGGATAGCGGTCACCTGGGCGCCTACCTCTGCGACTTCCCCAGCGAGACCAACCGCCACCACCCCAAGGTCGTGGCACTGCCCCATCTGGGCGCCTCCACCGGGGAGGCGGAGGACAACTCCGCCATGATGGTCGCCGACGAGGTCCGGGACTACCTGGAGGACGGCAACGTCCGCAACTCGGTGAACTTCCCCGAGACGGTCATGGAGCGGGTGGAGGGGGCCTACCGCGTGGCGGTGGTCAACAGCAACGTCCCCAACATCCTGGGTCAGGTCTCCACCGATTTCGCCGATGCCGGACTGAATATCATCGACATGATCAACAAGTCCCGGGGTGACCTGGCCTATACCCTGGTGGACGTGGACCAGCCGGTGCCGGAGTCGGCCCTGGACGCCATCCGCGAGACCCCGGGTGTGCTCTCGGTGCGCATCCTCTAGAACATGGCCGACGACAACGGGAACCTCGAGGGGCGGCGCCAGCGCATCGATGCCATCGACGCCGAGCTCCAGGCCCTGCTCAACGAGCGGGCCCGGCTGGCCGGCGAGATCGCCGAGATCAAGCGGGCCGAAGGGGTCGGTGAGGCCGGCTTCTATCGCCCCGAGCGGGAGGCCCAGGTCCTGCGGAGCGTCCGCGAGCGCAACCAGGGCCCGCTCCCCGACGACGAGGTGGTCCGGCTCTTCCGCGAGATCATGTCCGCCTGCCTGGCCCTGGAGCGGCCCCTCACCGTGGCCTTCCTGGGCCCGGAGGGGACCTTCACCGAGGCCGCCCTGGATCGCCACTTCGGCCAGTCCGTGGCGCGGGCCCCCATGGGGTCCATCGGCGAGGTCTTTCGCGAGGTGGAGGCGGGGACCGCCCATTACGGGGTGGTGCCGGTGGAGAACTCCACCGAGGGCGTGGTGACCCACACCCTGGATCGCTTCGTCCGCTCCCCGCTGGCCATCTGCGGCGAGGTGGTGCTGCGCATCCACCAACAGCTCCTGGCGCGGCCCGGGGCCGATCTGGCGGGCATTCAGCGGGTCTACAGCCACCAGCAGTCCCTGGCTCAGTGCCGGGAGTGGCTGGATACCCACCTGCCGGAGGCGGAGCGGGTGGCCATGGCCAGCAATGCCGAGGCGGCGCGCCAGGCCGCGGACGAGGAGGGCGCGGCCGCCATCGCCGCGGCCGCGGCCGCGGACCACTACGAACTGGCGGTGCTGGCGGCCAACATCGAGGACGAGCCGGACAATACCACCCGCTTCCTGGTCATCGGGCCGGAAGAGGCCGGGCCCAGCGGGGCGGACAAGACCACCCTGGTGGTCTCCGGCCGCAATCGCTCCGGCACTCTGCAGGCCCTGCTGGCCCCGGTGGCGGCCCACGGCCTCAACCTTACCCGGGTGGAGTCGCGGCCCTCGCGCCAGGCGGTCTGGGAATATCTCTTCTTCCTGGATATCGAGGGCCACCGCCAGGACCCGGCCGTCGCCGCAGCCCTGGCGGAGCTGGAGGCAGAGGCCTCCTTCTACCGCATCCTTGGTTCCTACCCCCAAGCGGCAACCTGACAAACCCCATGAGCGACATTACCGATTACGCAGCCGCCGGTGTGCGCGGCCTGGCCCCCTACAAGCCGGGCAAGCCGGTGGCCGAACTCCAGCGTGAGTACGGCGTGGCTGACGCCATCAAGCTGGCCTCCAACGAGAATCCCCTGGGTGCGAGTCCCCGGGCCCGGGAGGCGGCTGCGGCCACCCTGGACGAGGCGGGGATCTATCCGGATGGCGGCGGTTTTGCCCTGCGCGGCCGGATCGCCGATCACCACGGCGTGGCTGCGGAGCAGGTGACCCTGGGCAACGGCTCCAGCGACCCCCTGGCCTTCGCCGTGGAGGTCTTCGTGACCCCGGGGGATGAAGTCGTCTACTCCGCCCACGCCTTTGCCCTCTATCCGCTGCTCACGCAGGCGGCGGGGGCGCGCGGGGTCGAGGTACCGACCACCGCCGGCTACGGCCACGACCTGGAGGCCATGGCAGCGGCCATCACCGACCGCACCCGGGTGGTCTTCGTGGCCAACCCCAACAATCCCACGGGGACGCGGGTTGGCGCCTCGGCCCTGCGGAACTTCCTGGAGCGGGTGCCGGGCCATACCCTGGCGGTGGTGGACGAGGCCTACTTCGAGTACGCCCGGGACCTCGATTCCGACTACCCCGATGCCAGCGCCTGGCTGGCCGAGTTCCCCAACCTCCTGGTGACGCGGACCTTCTCCAAGCTCCACGGCCTGGCCGGGCTGCGCGTGGGGTACGGGCTCTCCTCGCCGGCGGTGGCCGACCTGCTCAACCGCGTCCGGCCCCCCTTCAACGTCAACGCGCCGGCCCAGGCCGCCGCCCTGGCCGCCATGGACGACGCGGAGCATCTGGCGGCGAGCCTCGAGGCGAACCGGGAGGGCATGGCCCAGCTGGAGGCCGGGCTGCGCGAGCGAGGGCTGGACTGGATCCCCTCGGTGGGGAATTTCCTCACCTTCGATACCGGCGGCGATGCCGGCGAGGTCCACGAGGCGCTGCTACGCCAGGGGGTCATCCTCCGCCCCATGGGCGAGTACGGCCTGCCCCGGCACCTGCGCGCCACCATCGGCCGGACCGCCGATAACGAACGCCTGCTGACCGCCCTGGACCGGGCCCTGGCGGAAACGGGGCGGCGCTGATGCATCTGGGACGTCTGGTGCTGGTGGGGGTCGGCCTCATGGGCGGCTCCTTGGCAGCGGCCCTGAAGCGAAGCCATGCCGTGGGCGAGGTCGTGGGCCTGGCCCGGGAACCCGGCGAGCTGGCCCGGGCGCTGGAACTCGGCCTGGTGGATCGGGAAGAGACCGATCCCGCTGCCGCCCTGGCCTGCGCCGACGCCGTGGTGGTGGCCACGCCGGTGGGGGCGGCGGAGGCGGTCTTCCGGCGGATCGCCCCCCATCTGCCCGCCGGGGTCCTGGTGACCGACGTGGGCAGCACCAAGGGGAGTGTCCTCGCCGCGGCCCGGTCCGCCTTCGGGGAACTGCCGCCGAGCCTGGTGCCCGCGCACCCCATCGCGGGCACGGAGGCCAGCGGCCCGGCCGCGGCCGATCCCGCTCTCTTCCAGGGGCGCCGGGTGATCCTGACGCCGGCGCCGGAGAGCGACAGCGGGGCCGTGGCGGCCGCCCGGGCGCTGTGGGAGGCGGTGGGGGCCGAGGTGGTGGAGATGGCGGCGGAGCACCACGACGAGGTCCTGGCTGCCACCAGCCATCTGCCCCATCTGCTGGCCTATGCCCTGGTGGACTCCCTGGCCCGGCGCGACGACAATGACGAGATCTTCGACTTTGCCGCGGGCGGTTTCCGCGACTTCACCCGGATCGCCTCCAGCGACCCGGTGATGTGGCACGACATCTGCCGGGCCAACCGGGACGCCCTGCTGCCGGCCCTGGCCGGCTTCCGCGCCGAACTCCAGCGGCTGGAGACCGCGGTGGCCGAGGGCGACGGCGATTATCTACTGACGGTCTTCCGCCGCGCCAAGGCCGCGCGGGACCGCTTCATCGAGGGGAATGAGTCATGAGTACCGGCGGACGGACCCTGGTCGCCGAGCGGGGCGGTGCGCTGGGTGGATCCCTGCGTGTGCCCGGCGACAAGTCCATCTCCCATCGAGCGGTGATGCTCGGCGCCATCGCCGACGGGACCACCGTGGTCGACGGCTTCCTGGGTGGTGCCGACAACCGCGCCACCATTGCCGCCTTCCGTGCCCTGGGCGTGGCGGTGGAGGGGCCCGACGAGAACCATCGCGTGGTGGTCCACGGCGTTGGCCGCGACGGTCTGCGGGCCGCCGAGGGGCCCCTGGACCTGGGGAACTCGGGGACCTCCATGCGACTGCTCGCCGGTCTGCTGGCGGCCCAGCCCTTCGACACCACCCTCACCGGCGATGCCTCCCTGACCCGCCGTCCCATGCGCCGGGTCACCGAGCCCCTGGCGACCATGGGGGCGGTCATCGAGACCGGCGCCGAGGGGACGCCGCCGCTGACCATTCGGGGTGGGCGGGTGCTCACCGGCATCGACTATGCCCTGCCGGTGGCCTCCGCCCAGGTGAAATCGGCGCTGCTCCTGGCCGGCCTCTACGCCCAGGGGACCACCCGCGTCACCGAACCGGCCCCCACCCGGGACCATACCGAGCGCATGCTCGCCGGCTTCGGCTATGCCGTGGAGCGGGGCGACGGCTGGGCCGCGGTGACCGGCGGCGGGCGGCTGACCGCGGCCGAGGTGGATGTCCCCGCCGATATCTCCTCGGCGGCCTTCTTCCTGGTGGCCGCGAGTATCATCCCCGGCTCGGAACTGGTCCTGGAGCACGTGGGCGTGAATCCGACCCGCACCGGCGTCATCGAGATCCTGTGCCT
This sequence comes from Thiohalospira halophila DSM 15071, assembly GCF_900112605.1. Classification (NCBI taxonomy): domain Bacteria; kingdom Pseudomonadati; phylum Pseudomonadota; class Gammaproteobacteria; order Thiohalospirales; family Thiohalospiraceae; genus Thiohalospira; species Thiohalospira halophila. The sequence goes on along the minus strand of NZ_FOMJ01000001.1, from coordinate 746,667 downwards.
CATGGGGGCCGACATCCGCGAGGAGAATCCCCGGGAGGTAGGTGGCGAGCCGGTGGCCGACCTGCGCGTGCGTGCCGCCGAGCTGCACGGCATCGATATCCCCGAGGCGCTGGTGCCGCTGGCCATCGACGAGTTCCCGGTCCTCTTCATCGCCGCCGCCGCCGCCCGGGGGACCACTCGCCTCACCGGCGCCCGGGAGCTGCGGGTCAAGGAGAGCGACCGTATCCAGGTCATGGCCGACGGCCTGAATACCCTGGGAGTGGTCGCCGAGCCCGCCGAGGACGGCATCACCATTACCGGCGGCCCGCTGGGCGGCGGTCGCGTGGCCAGCCACGGCGACCACCGGATCGCCATGGCCTTCGCCGTGGCCGGCGCCGTGGCCGACGCCCCGGTTACCATCACCGACTGCGACAACGTCGAGACCTCCTTCCCCGACTTCGCCGGGGCCGCGCGGGCGGCCGGTCTGGCGGTGCGGGAGGCAGGGCCCGACGAGTACTGAAGACGAGGAGTCCCGGCATGCCCCGCAGCGAACCCATCCCCGTGATTACCGTCGATGGCCCCGGCGGCGCCGGCAAGGGGACCATCGCCCAGGCCCTCGCCCATCGGCTGGGCTGGCACTTCCTGGATAGTGGCGCCCTCTACCGCCTGGTGGCGCTGGCGGCCGAATGGCACGGCATCGACCTCGACAACGAGTCGGCGCTGGTGCCCCTGGCCGGCCATCTGGATGTTCGTTTCGTCGCGCCGGACGACGGCGAGGACGAGGCGCGGATCTACCTGGAAGGGGAGGAGGTCACCGGGGCCATCCGGACCGAGTCCGCGGGCGCTGGCGCCTCCCGTGTCGCGGCCCTGCCGGCCGTGCGCGAGGCCTTGCTGGAACGCCAGCGCGATTTTCGCCAGGCGCCGGGCCTGGTTGCGGATGGCCGCGACATGGGGACCACCGTCTTCCCCGACGCCCCCTTGAAGCTCTTCCTTACCGCCTCCGCCGAGGAACGCGCTCGGCGGCGGTATAACCAGTTGAGCGACAAGGGTTTGGATGTTACGCTTGCCGGCCTTGCTGAGGAGATCCGCGAGCGGGATCGACGCGATTCCGAGCGCAGCGCCTCCCCATTGAGGCCGGCCGGGGATGCCGAGGTGGTGGATACCACCGACATGGGCATACCGGCAGTCCTCGCCCGGGTCGACGACCTCTGCCAGCAGTACCTCGGGCTCGCGCCCGGTGCGGTGGCCGGAGGCAGCGAGTAGATTTCAGGGGGCTCCGCCCGCGGGCGGAGCCGGGTCCACCAACCCGCGTCCGGTTCGCCGGTCGCGGTCGCAACGACAAGGCCGGCGCCGCCGGCGGAGAGACCAGACAACATGAGCGAAAGCTTTGCCGAACTCTTCGAGGAGAGCCTGCAGAATACCCAGATGCGCCCCGGCGCCATCATTGAGGCGGAAGTCCTCGAAGTCCGCCCCGACTACGTCGTCGTCAACGCCGGCCTGAAGTCCGAGGGCATCATCCCCGTCGAGCAGTTCAAGAACGAGGACGGGGAGATCCAGGTCCAGGAGGGCGACACGGTCGACGTGGCGCTGGACGCCGTCGAGGACGGCAGCGGCGAGACCCGGCTCTCCCGCGAGAAGGCGAAGCGCGCCGCCGCCTGGACCCGCCTGGAGAAGGCCTCCGAGGCCGACGAGACGGTCACCGGCCAGATCGTGGACAAGGTCAAGGGCGGTTTCACCGTCGACGTGGGCGAGCTCCGCGCCTTCCTACCGGGCTCCCTGGTGGATGTGCGCCCCGTGCGCGATGCCACCTACCTCGAGGGCAAGGACCTGGAGTTCAAGGTCATCAAGCTCGACCGTCGCCGCAACAACGTCGTGGTCTCCCGCCGCGCCGTGGTCGAGGAGGAGCATTCCGAGGAGCGCGAGCAGCTGCTGGAGAACCTCCAGGAGGGCGCGCAGCTCAAGGGTATCGTCAAGAACCTCACCGAGTACGGCGCCTTCGTCGACCTCGGCGGCGTGGACGGCCTGCTCCACATCACCGACATGGCCTGGAAGCGGGTCAAGCACCCCTCCGAGGTGGTCAATGTCGGCGACGAGATCGAGGTCAAGGTCCTCAAGTTCGACCGCGAGCGTCAGCGCGTTTCCCTGGGCCTCAAGCAGCTGGGTGCCGATCCGTGGGAGAACATCGCCCGCCGCTACCCGGTGGGTACCCGCCTCTTCGGCAAGGTGACCAACCTGGCCGACTACGGCGCCTTCGTGGAGATCGAGGAGGGCGTCGAGGGCCTGGTCCACGTCTCCGAGATGGACTGGACCAACAAGAACATCCACCCCTCCAAGGTCGTCCAGGTGGGCGACGAGGTGGAGGTGATGGTCCTCGACATCGACGAGGAGCGCCGCCGGATCTCCCTGGGCATCAAGCAGTGCATCAACAACCCCTGGGAAGAGTTCGCCGCCACGCACAACCGCGGCGACCGCGTTACCGGCCGGATCAAGTCCATCACCGACTTCGGCATCTTCGTCGGCCTGGACGGCGGCATCGACGGCCTGGTCCACCTCTCCGACATCTCCTGGAACGAGGAGGGCGAGGAGGCCATCCGCAACTTCAAGAAGGGCGACGAGGTCGAGGCGGTGGTCCAGTCGGTGGACACCGAGCGCGAGCGGATCTCCCTGTCCATCAAGGCGATGGAGCAGGACCCCGTTTCCGCCTTCGTCTCCGCCCACAGCAAGGGTCAGCCGGTGGCCGGTACCATTACCGAGGTGGACGCCAAGGGTGCCACCGTGGACCTGGGCGACGACGTCATCGGCTACCTGCGGGCCTCCGAACTCTCCATGGATCGGGTGGAGGATGCCCGGACCGTCCTCTCCGAGGGGCAGGATGTCGAGGCGGCCTATGTCGGCGTGGATCGCAAGAACGGCACCGTGAACCTCTCCGTGAAGGCCCTGGAGTCCAAGGACAACGACCAGGCGGTGAAGGACTACGGCGCCACCGGCGAGGCCACCACCAACCTCGGCGATCTGCTCAAGCAGCAGATGGAAGAGGGCAAGGAAGAGGACTAGTCCGGACCCCCGGGAGGTCGCCCTGCGGGGCGGCCGATGTTGAATCGAGGCAGGGAACGAGTCATGACCAAGTCGGAACTCATCGAGCGTCTGGCCCGCAGTCAGAATCAGCTCCCCTACAAGGATGTGGAGCTGGCGGTGAAGACCCTGCTCGACCAGATGGCCGGGAGCCTGGCCAACGGTGAGCGCATCGAGATCCGCGGCTTTGGCAGCTTTTCCCTGCACTATCGGCCGCCACGTACCGGTCGCAATCCCAAGACCGGAGAGCCGGTGGCGCTGGGGGCGAAGTACGTCCCCCATTTCAAGCCGGGTAAGCAGCTCCGGGAGCGGGTGGATAACGCCGCCTCCGGGGAGGACTAGCAGGCTAGCCGGGCCCGGATGGGTCCATCAAGAAGAAGGGGCGGGTGGCCGAAGGGCCATCCGCCCCTTCTTCGTATGAAAGGGGGATCAATTGGTGAGCAGGGGGGGTACCGCCTCCGGCGGACCGGGGCGGGCCAACCCGAAGCCCTGGCCGAGCTCACAACCGTGGGCCCGAAGGTAGGCGGCCTGGCCCTCGGTCTCGATGCCCTCGGCTACCACCTCCATGCGCAGGTTCTGACCCATCTCGATGATACTGCGCAGAAGGCCCTCGGAGCGGTCCGACTGGCCGATGGCGTGGATGAAGGTGCGATCCACCTTCAGGGTGTGGAAGGGGAAGGCGTGGAGGTAGGAGAGGGCGCTGAAGCCGCTGCCGAAGTCGTCCAGTGCCAGCCGGATGCCCATGCCCTGGAGGGTTTCCAGGATCCGCCGGGTGCCGGCGAGGTCCTCGATGAGCAGGCTCTCGGTGATCTCGAGCTCCAGCTGCTCCTCCGGTAGCCGGGTGCGGGCCAGGGTCTGCATGACCTCCTGAAGGAGCCCGCCGCCGCGGACCTGGAGCGGACTCAGATTCACTGCCATGCGCAGCCGGGGGAGTCCGGCAGCATTCCATGCCTTGGCCTGGGCCGCAGCGGTATCGAGGATCCAGCGGCCCACTTCGATGATCAGGCCGGTATCTTCCAGTAGGGGGATGAACTCGGCCGGGGAGACCACGCCGCGCTCCGGGTGGTTCCAGCGCAGCAGTGCCTCGACCCCGGTCATCCGGCCATCGCTGAGCTGGAACTGAGGCTGATAGTCCAGGAAGAACTCGCCTTCGCCCACTGCCCGGTGGAGATCGGTCTCCAGGTTCAGACGCCGACGCAGCGCTTGGTCGGTCTCCGGGTCGGCGAAGGCGTAGGGGATGTCGGCGGAGTCGGCGACACGGGCCAGGGCGATCTCCGACTGACGGAGGAGGTCGGCGGCGCAGGTGACGCCCGGCCCGCACTCGGCCACTCCCATGCGCGGGCGAAGGCGGAACTCCTGCCCATCGGCCTTGTAGGGCTCGCTCAACCGATCCATGACCGCCTGGAGGCGCTCTTCCAGCGGCGGGTCGGGCTCGTACTCCAGGCCGATGAGGAAACGCGAGCCCTCCAGCCGGGCGCGGACGCTTACCTCGTCACGGAAGAGGTCGCGCAGCCGGTTGGCCACCTGGCGCAGGATCTGCTCGGCGGTTCGCTGGCCATAGGTGGGGCCGATGTGCCGGAAGCTGCGCAGCCGCACCTCCATCAGAGCCACCCGGTGCTGTGTCGGGCACTGACGAATACTCTCGTCCAGCAGTTCCAGGGCGTGGTCGCGGTTGGGCAGGCCGGTGAGGGCGTCGAAGTTGGCGTAGAAGTGCAGCCGTTCCGCCTCGCGCTGGCGGCGCTCGCTGATATCGCGAACCACGCCGATGAACAGTCGCGGGTCGCGCAGGCCGGTGTCGGTGACATTGAGTTCGATGGGGAACCGGCTGCCGTCGGCACGGACCGCTTCCAGCTCCCGGCCGATGCCGATGACCTTGGCCTCGCCGGTCTCTTCGTAGTGGCGGAGGTACTCGTCGTGGTGCGTGGCGTGGGGCTCCGGCATGAGATGGTTGAGCTTGGTCCCCACCATCTGGTCGGCCGTGTAGCCGAACATGGCCTCCGCGGCCGGATTGAAGTCGTGGATGACCCCGTCGGCATCGGCGGTGATGATGGCATCGCCGGCGGCGCGCAGGATGGCATCCAGGCGCTGTATCTCGCGGTCGGGGTCCGCCGGGCGGCGGGGTTCGTTCTCGAACATGGTCGGCGACAGGGATTGCGTGGAAAGTGGCCATTATAACCCCAATCGGCAAGTGGGCGCTTGGGGATTCGCACGATTCCACGGTTGTTAGCGGGCGGCTCGATGCAGTAGATTCGTAGGCTTCCAACCCCCATCGGAATCCTCGAACCATGCGCAATACCAAGCGGATCATCGGATTCGTGCTGCTCCTCGTCGTGGCGCTGGCCGTGCTGGCCTTCGTCGTGCGCAATGACGCCCTGGTGGCCGTCGATTACTTCCTGGCCGTGCGCGAGATGCCGCTAGCGGTGGCCCTGGTGGGTGCCCTCTTCCTCGGCGTGGTCCTGGGGGTGCTGGCCAGCCTGGGGTGGGTCTGGCGCCTGCGTCGCCGCATACGTACCCTGCGCCGCGAGGTCGATAACAGCCGCAAGGAGGTGGAGAACCTCCGCTCCATGCCGCTCAAAGACTCCGCCTGAGCATGGATCTGCCTCTGGCCGTCCTCTTCCTCCTGCTACCGGTGGCGGCCCTGTCGGGCTGGTTCATCGGTCGCCGTCGAGGAGGGGGTGGGGGCGAGGACTGCCCACCCGGCGTCAATCCGGAGTATCTTCGAGGGCTGAGCTACCTCCTGGAAGACCGGACCGACAAGGCCATCGACCTCTTTACCCGGATGCTGGAGGTGGACTCGGAGACGGTGGAGCTCCACCTGGCCCTGGGCAGCCTCTTCCGGCGACGGGGGGAGGTGGACCGCGCCATTCGTATCCACCAGAACCTCATCGCCCGTCCCACCCTGACCCGGCCGCAGCGGGAACAGGCGCTCTACGAGCTCGGCCTCGACCATATGCGGGCCGGTCTGTTCGACCGCGCCGAGGAGCTCTTCGGCGAGCTGGGGGAGCGGGGCGACTGGTCCCTGGCGGCTCTGCGCCAGTTGCGCGCCATCTACGAGCAGGAGAAGGAGTGGGATAACGCCATCCGCGCGGCCCGCAAGCTGATGAATGCCGGAGAGAGCGATCTCGGGCCGGTGGTGGCCCAGTACCACTGCGAGCTGGCCGAGATCGACCGGGCAGCCGGCCGCGGGCGGGAGGCCGAGCGCCATCTTCGCCAGGCCCTGGGGTTCGACCGACACTGTGTGCGCGCCAGCCTCATTGAGGCGGACATGGCGCTGGCCGCAGAGGCCTGGCGCTCTGCCATCAAGGCGGGTCGGCGGGTGGCCGACCAGGATCCCGAGTTCCTGGCCGAGGCGCTGCCGCGACTGCGCCGCGCCTACGAGGCCATGGGGCGCCCGCTGGAGATCCTCCACTGGCTGCGCGAGGTGGAGGAGGGGCAGGGCCGCGCCGCGCCGCTGATGGCCATGGTGGACCTCATGGAGCGCCAGCAGGGTCCGGACCAGGCGGCACTCTTTCTGCGCAACCGGCTGACCGAGCGGCCCTCCCTGCGCGGCCTGGAGCGCTATGTCGCCCTGACCCGGGAGCGGGCCGAACCCGGCGAGCAGCGGGACCTCGAGCCCGTCTATACCATCCTGGAGCGGATGGTGGCTGACCAGCCTCTCTACCAATGTACCCACTGCGGTTTCCGGGGGCGGGTCCTGCACTGGCAGTGCCCCTCCTGCAAGCACTGGACAACCGTCAAGCCCGGCGCCGAGGCCGCGGCGTAAGGAGCCTCCATGGCCGAGCCCCGTACCCCCCTGATCATCGCCCTGGATTTCCCCGAGCCCGCCGAGGCCCTGAACCTGGCCCGGAAACTCGATCCGGCCAGCTGCCGGTTGAAGATCGGGAAGGAGCTCTTCACGCGCGGCGGTCCGGCGGTGGTGGAGGAGGTTATCGGGCTCGGTTTCGAGGTCTTCCTGGACCTGAAATACCACGATATCCCCGCCACTGTGGCCGGCGCCTGCCGCGCCGCGGCTGACCTGGGGGTCTGGATGGTGAACGTCCACGCCCTCGGTGGCCGGCGGATGGTGGAGGCGGCCGCCGAGGCCCTGGCCGCGTCCGGGCGCCCGCCGCTGCTCACCGCCGTTACCGTGCTGACCAGCATGGAGGGGGAGGATCTGCGCGAGATCGGTCTGTCCGGCACGCCGCGGGAGAATGTCCTGCGCCTGGGCCACCTGGCCCTGGAGGCCGGGGCGGACGGCCTGGTCTGCTCCGCCCGGGAGGTCACCGATCTGCGTTCCGCCTTTGGCGCTGAGCCCTGTCTGGTGACGCCGGGGATCCGGCCGACCAATGCCGCGGGCGATGACCAGCGACGGGTGGTAACAGCGACCGAGGCGCGTCGAGCGGGCGCCGACCATCTGGTGGTGGGGCGGCCGGTGACCGGCGCCGCTGACCCGGCTGCGGCCCTTTCGGCCCTGGAGGCGGAACTCAGGGCCGCGCCGTAATCCTCGGCCGATACCAGTTTCCGATTGGCCTGACGGTTTCGCCCCTTCCGAGGTCATGAGGGATGTGGTTGAATAAATCGACCGCCGGATGCGGTATCGCAGGGAAGAAAGATCACGGAATGAACGCAGTACAAGGAGGATATGCCATGCCCCGATTCCTTACCTCGCCGTCGCGCCTTTTCCTGGCCGCCACGATCCTGGCGTGGGCCCTTCCGGCAGCGGCCCTGGATATCAACGCGGCGGATGCCCAGATGCTCGCCGACGAACTCACCGGAGTTGGTGAGGTGCGGGCGGAGGCCATCGTCGAGTATCGCGAAGAATATGGCGAGTTCGAGTCGGTGGGAGAGCTCACCGAGGTTCGCGGCATCGGGTCGGCGACCCTGGAGAAGAATCGCGACAGCCTCGCCCTCGGCGCCGCGGAGGAGTAGCTCCACCCACCCCCTTTGGCCGGCCGGGCGGCAGAGACTCACCCCACCCCTGACTTCCTCCGCCGCCGAAGCCGGTCCTTTTTGGCAGGTCCGATACCCCCCTCTGGCATAATGGGCGCATGGAATCCATGCACCACCAGCTCCGTCGCCTTGCCGCCCCCCTCATCCTGGCCAACCTCTCGGTGCCGCTGCTCGGCATGGTGGACACGGCCGTGGTGGGCCATCTGGAGGATCCGGCCCCGCTGGGCGCGGTGGCCATCGGTGCGACCCTGTTCGGCTTCCTCTACTGGGGCTTCGGCTTCCTGCGCATGGGGACCACCGGGCTCACCGCCCAGGAGGTGGGCGGTGGCGGGGATGTGCAGCTGGTGCTGCTGCGCGGCCTGCTGCTGGCCGGGATCATCGGGGCAGGGCTCATCGCCCTCCAGGGCCCCCTGGGACGGATCGGGCTGGACCTCCTGGCCCCCGGGCCGGAGGTCCGCCCCCTGGCGGAGACCTACTTCGCCATCCGCATCGCCTCGGCGCCGGCGGCGCTGGTCCACTACGTGGTGGCGGGCTGGTTCCTGGGGCGGGAGAACGGACGGATTCCCCTGCTCCTCATGGTCCTGGTCAACAGTCTCAATGCCGCCCTGGATGCGTGGCTGGTCCTGGGCCTGGGAATGGGGGTGGCCGGGGTGGCCTTCGCCTCCCTGGCGGCGGAGTATGTCGCCGCCGGACTGGGGCTCGCCCTGGTGGCCCGCGCCGGTGGTCTGGCCCGGCCGGCGGCGGGGTGGGCGGCGGTCCGGGAGGGGGCGGCCCTGCGGCGCATGGTAGCGGTGAACCGGGATCTGTTCGTCCGCACCCTGGTGCTGCTCGGCGCCTTCGCCTTCTTCACCCGCCAGGGGGCGGCCCAGGGGGAGGTGATCCTGGCGGCCAATGCCGTGCTCCTGAACTTCCAGACCCTGATGGCCTACGCCCTGGACGGCTTCGCCCACGCCACCGAGGCGCTGACCGGCCGCACGGTGGGGGGCGGGGATCGGGAGGGTCTGCGGCGGGCCGTGGGCGCGGCGGCCCAGTGGTCGGCGGGACTGGCCGTGGGCTTCAGCGCCGCCTACCTGGTCGCCGGGGAGTACCTCATCGCCCTGCTCACCGGGATCCCGGAGGTCCGGGCGGCGGCGGCGACCTATCTCCCCTGGGCGGCCGCCGCGCCCCTGGTGGCGGTGGCCGGCTTCCTCTTCGACGGGGTCTTCATCGGCGCCACCTGGACCCGGGACCTGCGTAACGCCATGCTCGTGGTGGTCTTCGGGATCTACCTGCCCGCCTGGTGGTGGCTCATGCCGGCCTTCGGCAATCACGGGCTGTGGGCGGCCATGATCCTCTTCCTGGCGGCACGCGGGGTGGCCCTGGGGCTGCTCTGGCCGCGACGGCTGGCCGGAGTGGGGCTCCCTTGAGGAGGGGCCGGCCCAGCCGGAAGGGGCTTCGATGGCGCCTTCCCGGCGGGAGCTCTGTCGCAGGGACGCCGTGAACCCGTCCCTGGGGGCTCGCGCGCAGCATCCCTGCTGCGCACGCCCTGCGAACGAGCTCCCGCCGGGAAGGCTTCTCAGGGTTCGGCGCCGTTTTCCCTGTTCGTATCCCTGGTTATCCGGGGGAGGTGACCGGCGCCAGCCGGTGGAGCAGGGCGGTATGGATGGCGTGGAGGTGGTCCAGGTCGGTGGCGGCGACGCGCTCGTCCACCTGGTGGATGGTGGCGTTCACCGGCCCCAGCTCCACCACCTGCGCCCCGGTGGGGGCGATGAAGCGGCCGTCGGAGGTGCCGCCGGCGGTGGAGAGCTCCGGCTCGCCGCCGGTGACCTCGGCCACGGCCTCCCTGACCGCGGCTACCAGCGTCCCCGGCTCGGTGAGGAAGGGCTCGCCGGATAGGGTCCAGTCCAGGCTGTAGTCCACGCCGTGGGCATCGAGGATGGCCTCGGTGCGTTCGCGCAGCTCCGCCGCCGTGGAGGCGGTGGAGAAGCGGAAGTTGAAGTGGACGTCCACGTTGCCGGGGATGACGTTGGTCGCCCCGGTGCCGGCGTGGAGGTTTGAGACCTGGAAGGTGGTGGGCGGGAAGAAGTCGTTGCCCTCGTCCCACCGGGTCCCGGCCAGCTCCGCCAGGGCCGGTGCCAGCTGGTGGACCGGGTTCACCGCATGCTGGGGGTAGGCGACGTGGCCCTGGCGGCCGTGGACCACCAGGTGGCCCGAGAGGGAGCCGCGCCGGCCGTTCTTCACCGTATCCCCCACCGCCGACGTGGCCGAGGGCTCGCCGACGATGCACCAGTCGATGGCCTCGCCCCGCTGGCGCAGCACCTCCACGACGTGGCGGGTGCCGTGGAGAGCCGGGCCCTCCTCGTCGCTGGTCAGCAGGAAGCCGATGCGGACCCCCGGCACGCCCCCCGCCGCCAGATGCGCCTCGCAGGCGGTGATCATGGCCGCCAGGGAGCCCTTCATGTCCGCCGCCCCCCGGCCGCGGAGCAGGCCCTCCGCGTCCACCGTCGGCTCGAAGGGCGGGGTGGCCCACGCCTCCTCGGGCCCGGTGGGGACGACGTCGGTATGGCCGGCGAAGACCAGCAGGGGACCGCTGTCGCCGAGGGTGGCCCAGAGGTTGGTGACCCCCTCGGCCTCCAGGGTCTCCACGTTGAAGCCCAGCGCCGCCAGCCGGGCCCCGATGAGGGCCTGGCAGCCGGCGTCGTCCGGCGTTACCGAGGGTCGGCGGATGAGTTCGCAGGCCAGGTCCAGGGTCTCGGACACGGTGGCTCCCCTATTCGCTGGTGGCCTCGCGCAGGAGCTCGTTGATGCCGACCTTGCTACGGGTCTGCTCGTCCACCTGCTTGACGATGATGGCGGCGTAGAGGCTGTGGGTCCCGTCCTTCGCCGGCAGGGTGCCGGGGACGACCACGGAGCCGGCGGGCACGCGGCCGCGGATGATCTCGCCGCTGGCGCGGTCATAGAGCGGGGTGCTCTGGCCGATGAAGACCCCCATGGAGATCACGGACCCCTCCTCGACGATGACCCCCTCGACGATCTCCGAGCGGGCGCCGATGAAGCAGTTGTCCTCGATGATGGTGGGGGCCGCCTGCAGCGGCTCCAGCACGCCGCCGATGCCGACGCCGCCGGAGAGGTGGACGCTGTCCCCGATCTGGGCGCAGGAGCCCACGGTGGCCCAGGTGTCCACCATGGTGCCGGAGCCCACCCAGGCGCCGATGTTCACGTAGGAGGGCATGAGCACCACGCCGGGGGCGAGGTAGGAGCCGCGCCGGGCCGCCGCCGGCGGCACCACGCGGACCCCCTCCTCGCGGAACTCGCGGGAGTTGTGGTCGGCGTACTTGGGCGGGACCTTGTCGAAGTAGTTGGTGAAGCCGCCCTTCATGAAGTCGTTGTCGTGGATCCGGAAGGAGAGCAGGACCGCCTTCTTGAGCCACTCGTTGACGACCCACTGGCCGTCGACCTTCTCCGCCACGCGGGCCTCGCCGCGGTCCAGGCGGCCAATGGCCTCCTCCACGGCGTCGCGGACGTGGGTGTCCACGTGGCGGGGGGTGATCTCGCTGCGCTTCTCGAAGGCCTGCTCGATGACGGGCTGGATGTCGCTCATGTCGGCTTGGGCTCCTGACGGGGTTCGGGATTGACTACAAGGGTTCGGGTCACGCCGCGGGGCCGGCCCCTTCGGCGTGGAGTTGTTCCACGAAGCGGCGAATGCGATGGGCCGCCTCGATGCATTCGTTTTCCTCGGCCACCAGCGCCATGCGCACACGGTTGGCGCCGGGGTTGTGGCCGTCCACCTCGCGGCCGAGATAGCGGCCCGGGAGGACGGTGACCCCCTGCTCGGCGTGAAGCCGCCGGGCGAAGGTCTCGTCGTCCACCGGCGTCCGCGGCCAGAGGTAGAAGCCGGCCTCCGGGCGCCGGACGTCCAGGACCGGCTCCAGGAAGGGGAGGACGGCGTCGAACTTGGCGCGGTAGCGCTCGCGGTTCTCCACCACGTGGGCCTCGTCGGACCAGGCGGCGGTGCTGGCCGCCTGCACCGGCGGCCCCAGGCCGGCGCCGTGGTAGGTGCGGTAGCGCAGGAACTGCTGCAGGACCTCGGCATCGCCGGCGACGAAGCCGGAACGCAGCCCCGGCAGATTGGAGCGCTTGGAGAGGCTGTGGAAGACCACGCAGCGCCGGAAGTCGGTGTTGCCTGCCCCCGCGGCCGCCTCCAGGAGGCCCACCGGCGGCTCCTCGTCCGGGTGGTGGATCTCGGAGTAGCACTCGTCGCTGGCGATGAGGAAGTCGTGGCGCTCCGCCCGCTCCATGAGGCCGACCATCGCCTCCCGGGAGAGCACGGCCCCGGTGGGGTTGCCCGGGCTGCAGAGGTAGACCAGCTGGCAGCGGTCCCAGACGGCCTCGGGGACCGCCTCCAGGTCGGGCTGACCGTCGCCGGCCGGCAGGTAGTGCGGCTCGGCGCCGGCGAGCAGGGTCGCCCCCTCGTAGATCTGGTAGAAGGGGTCGGGCATTACCACCAGCGGGTCGTCGGCCGGGTCCACCACGGCCTGGGCGAAGGCGAAGAGCGCCTCCCGAGTGCCGGCCACCGGCAGGGTATGCCGCCCCGGGTCCACCGCATTACCGGGGAGGTTGAAGCGCCGGGTGAGCCAGGCCGCAATGGCCTCCCGCAGCGCCGGTTCGCCCCGGGTGGTGGGGTAGCGCGCCAGCCCGTCCAGGGCCTCGGTGAGGGCCGTGCGCACGAAGTCCGGCGCCGGATGGCGCGGCTCGCCGATGGACAGGGCGATGGGTTCCAGCCCCGGCGCCGGTTCGCCGAGCAGGCCGGCCAGGCGCTCGAAGGGGTAGGGCTGGAGGCGTTGCAGGTCGGGATTCATGGGTCGGTGGTCACCGGCGGGATGGCGTATCATGGGTCGGATGGACCAAACGGACAGTATACGTCACCCGAGACATCCCGCCCAAGGCCCCGGCCATCTGGCCAGCGTGACCCTGCTGCTGGTGGGGGCCGGGCTCTGGGGCGTCTTCTGGTACCCCCTGCGCTGGCTGGAGACCGCCGGACTGCCGGGGCTGTGGGCCGTGGCCGCCATCTATGTCGGGGCGACCGCCATGGGTCTGGTGGCAGCGCGCCACCACCTGCACCATTTTCGTCGCTGGCCGGTGCGGCTCACGGCCATCGCCCTGACCTCGGGGCTCTCCGGCACCGCCTTCAGCCTGGGCATGATCGAGGGCCACGTGGTCCGGGTGCTGCTCCTGTTCTACCTCTCGCCGGTCTGGTCGGTGGCCATGGCGCACCTGCTCCTGGGCGAGCGGCTCAATACCACCGCCGTGGTTGCCCTGGCGCTGGCCCTGGCCGGGGCGGTGGTCATGCTGCTGCCGGGGGCGGAGAGTACCCCTCTCGGCCGGGCGGATGCCCTGGGCCTGCTGGCCGGGATGGCCTTTGCCACCACCAATATCCAGGTCCGCCACGCGCAGGCCATCCCGCTGCGGGTGAAGGCCCTGGCGGCGTGGGCCGGGGCGCCCTTCCTGGCCGGCGGGGCGGCCTGGGCCAGCGGCCAGGGCGTGCCGGTGGAAGCGGGGCCGTGGCTGGTCGCCCTGGCGGTGGGGGCGCTGATGATGACGACCATGACGGTGACGGTGCAGGTCGGGGTGACCTGGTTACCGGTGCAGCAGTCGTCGGTGATCCTCCTGTTCGAGCTGGTGGCCGGGGCGATATCATCGGCCCTCGTTGCCGGGGAGATCATCGGCGTGCGCGAGGCGCTGGGCGGCCTGCTCATCGTCGCCGGCGGCCTGCTCTCCGCTCGACCAAAGTCCGGGGAGGAACCTTGACCATCACCGATATCCACCACGTGGCCGTGCTGGTGGCCGATCTGGAGCGCTCCCTGGCCTTCTACCGGGACCTGCTGGGGCTGGCCGAGGACCCCGCGCGGCCCGATCTCGGCTACCCGGGGGCGTGGCTTACCATCGGGCGGCGCCAGCTCCACCTCATGGTCCTGCCGGACCCGGATGCCGGCGCCGAGCGCCCGGAGCACGGGGGGCGGGATCGCCACATCGCGCTGACGGTGGATGATATCGAGACCCTGGCCGGACGGCTGGAGTCCGCCGGGGTCGCCGTTACCCGCAGCCGGTCCGGGCGGGCGGCGCTCTTCTGTCGCGATCCGGATGGCAACGCCCTGGAATTCACCGCCCTGGAGGCTGCATGAGCCCATCCGATACCGAATTCCTCAGCCTTCGCATGCCCCGGGTCTCGCCCTCGGGCCAGGATGTGCTGGCGCTGCTGGAGTCGGAACGGCCGGATATCCGTTCGGTGACCGAGGCCATCCATCATGATCCCGTCCTCTCGTCGGCGGTACTCAAGTACGCCAACGCCCCCATGTACCGCCGCCTGGTGGAGGTGACCAACGTCCGCCAGGCGGTGAGCATCCTGGGGCTGGCCAATGTCCGCCTGGCCGTGATGGTGGCGAGCATGCGCGACTTCGCCGATGACTACCGCGACCATCCCCTGGCCAATGCCATCTGGAGTCACAGCTTTACCATGGCCGCCCTCATGCGAGCCATTGCCGACATGGCGGTGCCCCGGCGGGCCGAGGATATCGAGCTCACCGGCCTGCTCCACGAGATGGGTGCCCTGATCCTGCTCACCAACTTCCCGGAGGAGTACACGGGGCTGGCCGAGGAGGCGCTGGCGGAGGATGCCTTCCTGGAGGACCGGGAGAAGGCCTTCTTCGGGATCACCCACAACGAGCTGGTGGCCCGGGTCATTGACGAGATCCGGCTGCCCGATGCCAGCCGCGGGGCGATCACTGACTTCCCCTACATGGAGCAGGTGCCCCTGGCCGGCCGGGAGGTGGACGACCACCTGGCGGTCCTCGCCCTGGCCCACCACCTCCACGAGGAGGCCGGCCGCCAGCCTCACCACCCGCGGGAGCGGATCCCGGACCAGCGTGACCGGTTGCTGGAGGCGCTGTCGCTGGACGAGGCGGATCTGGCCGCACTGCAGCAGCAGCATAAGGCCCTGCGGGACAGCTACGGTGTCGGCGGCTGACGCCGCCCCTCAGGAGGTCCTTGCCTCCTGCTCCAGGGCGGTACGGATGGCATCGGCCAGGGCCTCCTGCTGACCGGGGTCGCGCAGGGGACGGCCCTGGGCATCGGTAACGAAGAAGACATCCTCCGCCCGCTCGCCGAAGGTGGCGATCTTGGCACTGGCGATGCGGACCCCCGCCGCCAGTAGCTCCTCCCCGATGAGGGCCAGCAGCCCCGGGCGGTCGGCGCTCTCCACCTGGAGCATGGTGCGCCGGTGGGCCGGTTCCTCGTGGAAGTGGACGCGGGTCGCCACCGGGAAGTGGCGCTGCCGGCGGGTGGGGCGGCGCTGGTCCGCCGGGGGTGGCACGGGGTTCGAGAGGGCGGTCTCCAGGGCTGTCCCGATCTCGGTGAGTCGTTCGCCGGAGTGGATGGGTTCACCGTCCTCCTCGAGGACGGTGAAGCTGTTCAGGGCGTGGCCGTCGGCGGTGGTGAAGATCCGGGCATCCGCCACGTCCAGCCCCAGCTGTTCCAGCACCGAGGCGGTGCGCACGAAGATGGTGGCGTCCGCCGGGGCGTGGATGAAGAGCTCCGTCCCGCCGCGCTGGGTCTGCTGCCGGAAACGGAGCAGCGGCACCTCGTCGGCCGTGGCGGTGAGGATGGCGTGGGCGTGACAGACCAGCTCGTCCGGGTTGTGGCGGCGGAAGTAGTCCGCATCCAGGCCGTTCCAGAGCGCCTCCAGCGCCTCGGGGTCGATGGCGTGGTCCCGGAGCAGGCGCCGCGCCTCGGCCTGGTGGGCATCGGCGATCTCGCCGGCGGCGAGGCGGTGGCCCGGACCCCGCGCCATGGCATCCCGGGCGGCGTGGTAGAGCTCCGCCAGCAGGGCATCCTTCCAGGAGTTCCAGACCGTCGGGCTGGTGGCGCGGATATCGGCCACCGTCAGCAGGTAGAGGTAGTCCAGCCGGCGACGGTCGCCCATGCGGGCGGTGAAGGTGTGGACCACGTCGGGGTCGCTGATGTCCTGGCGCTGGGCGGTCATGGAGAAGAGCAGGTGGTTCTCCACCAGCCAGGCCACCAGGGCCGTATCCCCCTCGTCCAGCCCGTGATCGCGGCAGAAGGTAGCGGCATCGGCGGCACCCAGCTGGGAGTGATCGCCGCCGCGCCCCTTGGCGATATCGTGGAAGAGGGCGGCGATGTAGAGCAGCTCCGGCCGCTCCACTTCGCCCATGAGGGCCGAGGCCAGGGGGAGCTCGTGGGCGAACTCCGGGACGGTCAGTCGGCGCAGGTTGCGGACGACGAAGAGGGTGTGCTCGTCCACGGTATAGACGTGGTAGAGGTCGTGCTGCATCTGCCCGACGATGGCGCCGAAGGCCGGCAGGTAGGCGCCCAGGACGCCGTGGCGGTGCATTCGGCGCAGCTCGTGGGTCACTCCGCGGGGCTGGCGCAGGAAGGCCAGAAAGAGTCGGCGCGCCTCCGGGTCGGCGCGGAATTCGGCGCCCACCAGGTGGAGGTGGCGGCGGATGAGGCGGATGGTGTTCGCCCGGACACCCTGGAGCTGGGGATTGCGCGCCATGACCAGGAAGAGTTCCAGCAGGGCGCAGGGGTGGCGCTCGAACAGCGCCGGGTCGCGGACCTCCAGGAAGCCGCGCCGGGCCTGGAAGCGTTCATTGAGGGCGAAGGGTTCGGCCGGGTCGTTGGCCAGCAGGATCTCCTCCTGGAAGAGCTGGAGGAGCAGCTCGTTGAGCCGGGAGAGTTCGGTGATGGCCCGGTAGTAGGCCTTCATGAAGTGCTCCACGGCCAGCCGCCGGTCGTCGTCGCGGTAGCCGAAGCGCTCGGCCAGGGTCCGCTGGTGATCGAAGAGCAGCCGGTCCTCGCGCCGCCCGGCCAGCAGGTGGAGGCCGAAACGGACACGCCAGAGGAAGTGCTGGCCGGTCACCAGCTCGGCATGCTCCTCGGCGGTGAGGAAGCCGTGATCCACCAGCGCGGCCAGGCTGTCGGCACCGAAGTGGCGCTTGGCCACCCAGCCCACCATCTGGATATCCCGCAGGCCGCCGGGGCCCTCCTTGATGTTGGGTTCCAGGTTGTAGGCGGCGTCGAAGTACTTGCGGTGGCGGGCGATCTGCTCTTCCCACTTGGCCTCGAAGAAGGCGCGCCCGCCCCAGATCCGGTCCGGCCCGGTGGCCGCCTGCATGGCCTCCAGCAGGGCGCTGTCGCCGGCGAGCAGCCGCGCCTCCATGAGGTTGGTGGCCACAGTGATATCGGCGCGGGCCTCCTGCTCGCACTCGGCCACGGTGCGCACGCTCTGACCCACCTCCAGGCCCACGTCCCAGAGCAGGGTGAGGAAGGCCTCCAGGGCCTCGCGCGGTGGTTCGGAATCCTCCGGTAGCAGGATGAGGATATCGAGGTCCGAGCCGGGGTGGAGCTCGCCGCGGCCGTAGCCGCCCACGGCCACCAGGGTCGGCCCCGGCGGGAGGTGGCGGGCCCAGAGTCGCTGGAGGAGGGCGTCCACCACGGCGGCCCGGCCGGCGACCAGCTCCGCCACGGGGCGGCCGTTCTCGTAGGCCGCGGCCAGGGCGGCATCGGCCTGGGCCAGCGCCTCGCGAAAGGCGTGCAGGGGGGAGTCGCCCGCCGCCACCCGCCGGTCCAGGGCCACCGTGTCCAGCAGCCAGGGGGCGGGGGCCGCGGCGTTCAAATGGGCTCTTCCTCCGGCCGGAGGGTGAGGACCTCGTGGCCGGTCTCGGTAACCAGGAGGGTGTGCTCCCACTGGGCGGAGAGGCTTCGGTCCTTGGTAATGACCGTCCACTTGTCGCCCAGAACCCGGGTGTGGCGCTTGCCGGTATTGATCATGGGCTCGATGGTGAAGGTCATGCCGGGGGTGAGCTCCAGACCGGTGCCCGGCTCGCCGTAGTGGAGGACCTGTGGCTCCTCGTGGAAGTTCAGGCCGATGCCGTGGCCGCAGTATTCGCGGACCACCGAGCAGTGATTCTTCTCGGCGTGGCGCTGGATGGCGTGGCCGATGTCGCCCAGCTGCACGCCGGGGGCGACCATCTGGATGCCGGTGACCAGGCACTCGTGGGCGATGCGGACCACCCGCTCCGCCTGCACCGAGGGCTTGCCGACGAAGAACATCTTGCTGGTGTCCCCGTGGTAGCCCTCCTTGATGACGGTGATGTCGATGTTGATGATGTCACCGTCCTTGAGCTGCTTGTCCGCCGGGATGCCGTGGCAGACCACGTGGTTCACGGAGGTGCAGATGGACCTGGGAAAGCCGTGGTAGTTCAGCGGGGCCGGCGTGGCACCCTGCTCGTTGACGATATAGTCGTGGGCGATGCGGTCCAGCTCATCGGTGGTCACGCCCGGGCGGACGTGTTCCTCCAGCATCACCAGGACATCGGCGGCGAGCCGGCCGGCCACGCGCATCTTCTCGATGGCCTCGGGGGTCTTGATATCAATGCTCATGGGGCTCCTGAAGGCCCGCCATGACGCGCGGGCCGGTTTGTCCGGGAAAGCAATTCATGGTATAAACCGCGCGCCTTCAAGGCAAACCCGACATCCGCGGGGTTACCCGCCGGATGAATCCACACACGGACCCGCGCAACGCGCGTCGGGGTGCCCCGCAAGGGGTTCGGCGCGCGGGGTCCGTGGAGGCGCAACCCGACAATCAGGAGTCAACCGACATGGCCAACATCTCCATGCGAGACATGCTGGAGGCCGGCGTCCACTTCGGCCACCAGACCCGCTACTGGCACCCGCAGATGGCGCCCTACATCTTCGGCGCCCGCAACAAGATCCACATCATCAACCTCGAGAAGACGGTCCCCGCGCTCAAAGAGGCCCAGAACTTCCTCGGCGGCCTGGCCGCGCGCAAGGGGAACATCCTCTTCGTCGGTACCAAGCGCTCCGCCCGCGAGATCATCCGCACCGAGGCGCAGCGCTGCGGGATGCCCTACGTGGACCACCGCTGGCTCGGCGGCATGCTGACCAACTTCAAGACGGTCAAGCAGTCCATCCGCCGCCTCAAGGACCTGGAGACCATGAGCCAGGACGGCACCTTCGCCTCCATGCGCAAGAAGGAGGCGATGATGCGCACCCGCGAGATGGAGAAGCTGGAGCGCAGCCTCGGCGGCATCAAGGACATGAACGGCCTGCCCGACGCGCTCTTCGTGGTCGATGTCGGTTTCGAGAAGAACGCCATCCACGAGGCCAACAAGCTGGGCATCCCGGTGGTCGGCGTGGTGGATACCAACAACTCGCCCAAGGGTGTCGATTACGTCATCCCGGGCAACGATGACGCCATCCGCGCGGTGCGCATGTACGTGACCGCCATCGCCGATGCCGTTGACGAGGGCCGGCGCTCCACTGCCCATCTCGGCGCGGATGACTTCGTGGAGATGGAAGAGAACGAGGCCCCCGCTTCCGAGGCCGCCGAGCAGGCGCCGGAAGCCGAGACGACCGAACAGACGGAGGGTTGAACGACCATGGCAATTTCTGCTGCCCAGGTTAAGGAGCTGCGCGAGCGCACCGGCGCCGGCATGATGGAGTGCAAGAAGGCCCTCACGGAGACCGAGGGCGACATGGAGGCCGCGGTCGAGCACATGCGCAAGACCGGCCTTGCCAAGGCCGACAAGAAGGCCGACCGGACCGCCGCCGAGGGCCGCATCGCCGTGGCCTACAGCGATGACGGCTCCGCCGGCGCCATCGTCGAGCTCAACTGCGAGACCGACTTTGTGGCCCGGGGCGATCAGTTCAAGGAGTACGCCCAGGGCATCGCCGAGCGCATCGTCCGCGATCGGCCCGCCGATGTGGAGGCCCTCAAGGACATGGCCCCGCGCACCGGCGATGCGGAGACCATCCGCGAGTCCCTCAAGCAGCTCATCGCCCAGCTGGGCGAGAACATGGACATCCGCCGCTTCGAGCTCTTCGAGACCAGCGGCAACGGCGTTCTCAACCATTATCTCCACGGCGAGCGCATCGGCGTGCTGGTGGAGCTGGAGGGCGGCGACGCCGACCTGGCCCGGGACATCGCCATGCACGTGGCCGCCAGCAACCCGGCCTGCATCGCCGAGGAGAACGTCCCGCAGGAGCTCATCGAGAAGGAGAAGGCCGTCTTTCAGGCCCAGGCCGAGGAGAGCGGCAAGCCCCAGGACATCATCGAGAAGATGATCACGGGCCGGATCAACAAGTTCCTCAAGGAGGTCACCCTGCTGGGCCAGCCCTTCGTCAAGGATCCGGACCAGAGCGTGGCGCAGCTCCTCGAGGACAAGGGCGCAAAGACCGTGCGCTTCGTCCGCCTGGAGGTGGGCGAGGGCATCGAGAAGGAAGAGGCCAACTTCGCCGAAGAGGTCATGGCCCAGGTCCAGGGGAGCTAAGACGCGAATGGGAGACGGCGAATCGGGACAGCCCCGCTACAAGCGGGTTCTGCTGAAGCTCTCGGGCGAGGCCCTGATGGGGGATCGCTCCTTCGGGGTGGATCCCGCCGTCATCCAGCGTATCGCCGCGGAGGTGGAAGAGATCGCCGCCGCCGGCGTCGAGGTGGGTCTGGTCATCGGTGGCGGCAACATCTTCCGAGGCGTCTCTCTGGCGGCCTCGGGCATGCACCGGGCCACTGCTGACAAGATGGGCATGATGGCCACGGTCATGAATGCCCTCTCCATGCAGGATGCCCTGGAGCAGCAGCGGCTCAAGGCCCGGGTGATGTCGGCCCTGCAGATGCACGAGGTCTGTGAGGACTACATCCGGCGCCGCGCCATTCGCCACCTGGAGAAGGGGCGGGTGGTGATCTTCGCCGCCGGCACCGGGAATCCCTTCTTCACCACGGATTCCGCGGCCAGCCTTCGCGCCATCGAGATCGATGCCGACATCGTCATCAAGGCGACCAAGGTCGACGGGGTCTACTCCGACGACCCGGTCTCCAACCCCGCGGCGGAACGCTACGCTCACCTGACCTACGACGACGTCCTGGCCCGCCGACTCAATGTCATGGATGCCACGGCCATCGTCCTCTGCCGGGACCACAATCTCCCGCTCCGGGTCTTCAACATCAACAAGCCCGGGGCGCTGATGCGCGTGGTCCAGGGGGAGGACGAGGGTACCCTGGTGGAACGAGGGGAAGCCGCATGATCGACGACATCCAGCAAGACGCCGAACAGCGCATGGAGAAATCCGTGGATGCCCTGCGCGGGGAGTTGCGCAAGCTCCGCACCGGCCGGGCCCACTCCAGCCTGCTCGACCATATCACCGTGGAGTACTACGGCTCCGAGATGCCGCTGAATCAGGCGGCCAATATCGGGGTCGAGGATGCCCGGACCCTCACCGTCAAACCATGGGAGAAGTCCATGGTGCCGGTGGTGGAGAAGGCCATCATGAACTCCGATCTGGGCCTCAACCCGGCGACCAACGGGGACCTCATCCGCGTCCCCCTGCCGCCGCTCACCGAGGAACGGCGCAAGGAGATGGGCAAGCTGGTCCGCCAGGAGGCGGAGAAGGCGCGGGTGGCCATCCGCAACATCCGTCGGGACGCCAATTCGGACCTCAAGGGCCTGCTCAAGGAGAAGGAGATCTCCGAGGACGACGAGCGCGCGGGCGAGGAGGCGATCCAGAAGCTCACCGACAAGTACACGGGGTTGGTGGACCAGGTCGCCGAGGAGAAGGAACAGGACCTGATGTCCCTTTAGGCCCCGGAGAGTAGCGTTGGCGATGGCAGATCAGGGCGACTCGACGGGCTCCGGGGACGGCCCCGTTCCAAGGCACGTGGCCGTCATCATGGACGGCTCCGGACGCTGGGCGCGCAAGCGCCTGATGCCGCGGGTCGCCGGCCACCGCTCGGGAGTCGGCAATGTCCGCTCCCTTGTCGAGGCGTGCGGGGAGAAGGGAGTCGAAGCCCTGACGCTGTTCGCCTTCTCCACCGAGAACTGGCGGCGGCCGGCCACCGAGGTGGGGGCGCTCATGGAGCTCTTCATGGAGGCCCTGCAGCGGGAGGTGAACCGGCTGGACGAGAACAATGTCCGCCTGCGCATCATCGGTGACCGCTCCGGCCTCTCCGATGCCCTGGCCGAGCGCATCACCGCCGGCGAGGAGCAGACCCGCAACAACACCGGCCTGAATCTCAACATCGCCGCCAACTACGGCGGGCGCTGGGATCTCGCCACGGCTGCCCGGCGGCTGGCGGAGCGGGCCCGGGCCGGGGAGCTGGACCCCGAGGCCATCACACCGGAGCGTCTGGGTTCCGAGCTGGCCCTGGCCGACCTCCCGGAGCCCGATCTCTTCATCCGCACCGGGGGCGAGCAGCGGATCAGCAACTTCGTGCTGTGGCAGCTCGCCTACACGGAGCTCTATTTCACCGATACCCTGTGGCCCGATTTCGATCGGGACGCCTTCGAGACCGCACTGGAATCCTTCCGGGGTCGGCAGCGCCGGTTCGGCAAGACCGGCGAGCAGGTGGGAAGATGAGCGTGCTCGCCAAGCGGGTCATCACGGCCTCGATCCTCGCAGCGGGCCTCATTACGGCCATCCTGCTCCTGCCCACCGGGGCCTTCGCCGGGCTCATCGCCTTCTTTATCCTCCTGGGGGCCCGCGAGTGGGGGGATCTCAGCGGTTGCTCCCCGGCAGGCTCGGTGGGTTACGTCGGCCTGGTGGGGGTCCTGGCGGCCGGGGTGGTCCTGGCCGAACCGGCGCCAGTGGCCGTCGCGGCCGTGGGCGCCGCCTGGTGGCTCGGCGTCCTGGGGCTGGTGTTCGCTCACCCTCGAGGCGACTGGTTGTGGCGCCATCCCCTCGGTCGTGCCGCCGGTCTGCTCGCCATCATCCCGGCCTGGTTCTCCCTGGCCCATCTCCACGGGCTGGACGACGGCCCCTGGTGGGTCCTGGTGCTGATGTTCACCATCTGGGGCGCGGATACCGGGGCCTACTTCGCCGGGCGCGCCCTGGGCCGCCACCGGCTGGCGCCTTCCGTAAGCCCGGGCAAGACCTGGGAGGGCGCCATCGGCGGGCTCGCCCTGGCCCTGCTGGCGGGTAGTGCCATCGCGATGGCGGCCGGCCTCACCATCCCCTCCGGCTTCTCGGTGGTCGCGGCCGTGACGGTGGCGGCCTCCGTGGTCGGCGATCTCGGGGAGTCCCTGCTCAAGCGCGCCGCCGATCGCAAGGACAGCGGGACCCTGTTTCCCGGCCACGGCGGTGTCCTGGATCGCGTGGACAGCCTGCTTGCGGCGACGCCGGTCTTCGTCCTGGGCCTGGAGCTGGTGACATGAGTCGTAACATCGCCGTCTTCGGGAGTACCGGCAGCGTCGGTACCAGTACGCTGGACGTCATCGCCCGCCACCCGGATCGCTTCCGGGTCCTGGCCCTGGCGGCCGGCAGTCGCGAGGAGCCGCTGGTGGAGCAGTGCTGGCAGTTCCGTCCGGCGGTGGTGGTCATGGCGGATGCCGCCGCCGCCGACCGGCTGCGCGCGCGCCTTGCCGACGAGGGGCTCACCGGCATCCAGGTGCAGGCCGGGATCGAGGCCATGGAGGCGGTGGCCGGCGACCCGGCGGTGGACCAGGTCATGGCGGCGGTGGTCGGTGCCGCCGGACTGCGGCCGGCCCTGGCCGCCGCGCGCGCCGGCAAGCGCGTCCTGCTGGCCAACAAGGAGTCCCTGGTCATGGCCGGGGCGCTCTTCATGGAGGCCGTCCGGGAGGGCGGCGCCGAGCTGCTCCCCATCGACAGCGAGCACAACGCCATCTTCCAGTGCCTGCCCGACGGCCGCCCCGACCTGGATGCCGCCGGGGTGGAGCGGATCCTCCTTACCGCCTCCGGCGGGCCCTTCCGGGACCGGGACCCCGCCGACCTGGCCGCGGTGACGCCGGACGAGGCGTGCGCCCACCCCAACTGGGACATGGGCCGCAAGATCTCCGTGGACTCGGCCACCATGATGAACAAGGGGCTGGAGGTCATCGAGGCCTGCTGGCTCTTCGGCGCCGATCCCGACCGGGTGGAGGTGGTCATCCATCCCGACAGTATCGTCCATTCCATGGTGAGCTATCGTGACGGGGCGGTGATGGCGGAGCTGGGCAATCCGGACATGCGCACCCCCATCGCCCACGCCCTGGCCTGGCCGGATCGGGTGGATGCCGGGGTGGATCCCCTGGACCTGGTGGCCTGCGGGACGCTCCACTTCCAGGCCCCGGACCCCGAGCGCTTCCCCTGCCTGCCCCTGGCCTACCGCGCCATACGCGAGGGGGGGACGGCGCCGGCCATCCTCAACGCCGCCAACGAGGTGGCGGTGGCCGCCTTCCTGGACGGGACACTGGACTTCCCGGGTATCGCCCGGGTCATCGCTGCCACGCTGGACCGGGTGGCGGCCGAACCCGCGGCGGAGCTGGCGACCATCCTCGCCGCCGACGAACGGGCGCGCGAGGCGGCCATGCAACTCCTGCCCGCTCACGGGAGTCCCTAGTACATGGGCGATCTCCTGTTCACGCTCGCTGCCTTCGCGGTGGCCATCGGCATACTGGTCACGGTCCACGAGTACGGCCACTTCCGGGTGGCGCGCTGGGCCGGGGTGCGGGTGCTGCGCTTCTCCGTGGGCATGGGCCGCCCCCTGCTGCGCCGGACCGGAAAGGACGGCACGGAATACGTCCTGGCCGCACTGCCCATCGGTGGCTACGTGAAGATGCTGGACGAACGCGAGGGCGAGGTGGACCCGGCCGAGCGCCATCGCGCCTTCAACAACCGCCCGCTGGGCTGGCGGACCGCCGTGGTGCTCGCCGGTCCGGTGGCCAACTTCCTCTTCGCCATCGTCGCCTACTGGCTGATGCTGGTCCTGGGGATGCCCGGCCTGCAGGCGACGGTGGACGCCGTCGATCCGGATTCCGCCGCTGCCCGGGCCGGGTTGGCAGCCGGGGACGCCATCGTCGCTGTGGAGGGGCGGCCGGCCTCGACCTGGGGGGCGGCCATGCAGTCCCTGCTGCCGGCGGCCCTGGACGGCGAGACGGTGAAGATTACCCTGCAGCGTGACGGCCGCGAGGAGACGGTGACCCTGGAGGTCCCGCGCATGCCGGATGCCGCGCGCAGCGGCGACCTGGGCGGGCGTCTGGGCATGACCCCGGCGCGGCCGGCCATTCCGCCGGTCCTCGGCGAGATCGAGTCGGGCAGTCCCGCGGACCGGGCCGGTCTCAAGGCCGGCGATCGCATCGCCGCAGCGGCGGGGGAGCCGGTGGCCGGGTGGCGCGAACTTGTGGAGCGGGTCCAGGCCAGCCCCGGCGAGCCGCTGGCGTTGACGGTGGAGGATGACCTCGGCCAGCGTCAGGTCACCGTGACCCCCGAGGCCGTTCCGCGACCGGAAGGGGAGCCCTATGGCCGCATCGGGGCCGGGGTGGAGCCGCCGGGGTCGATGCCGGCGGAGTATCGCGCCGTCCAGCGCTTCGGCCCCGTGGCGGCACTGGGCGAGGGCGTGATCCGGACCTGGGAGACCGCGACCATGACCCTCAAGGTGCTGGGGCGGATGGTTGTCGGCCAGGCCTCGCTGGAGAATCTCAGCGGGCCCATCACCATCGCCCAGTTCGCCGGCTATACCGCCGATGCCGGCTTCGTGCAGTTCATTTCGTTCCTGGCGGTGGTGAGCATCAGCCTGGGGGTCATCAACCTCCTGCCGGTGCCGCTACTGGATGGCGGCCATCTGCTGTATTACGGTATCGAGCTTTTCAAGGGCAGCCCTGTCTCCGAGCAGACCGAGGCCCTGGGCCAGCGCATCGGCCTCGCGGCCATTCTCGCCCTAATGGGGCTGGCCTTCTATAACGACCTGTCGCGGCTCTTCTCCTGATGCGGGGGGATGGGTTCAACGGCTCCCTAACGGGCGGGATGATGTTCAGATGGATTCTCGGGGTCGCCCTCGGCGGCCTCCTGGCAAGCACGGCCCACGCCTTCGACCCCTTCCGGGTGGAGGCCATCGAAGTCCAGGGGCTGCAGCGGATCTCCGCCGGCAGCGTTCTCGACGATCTTCCCGTGGAGGAGGGCGACGAACTGGATGGCGGCCTCGCTGCGGCCGCGGTCCGGGAGCTCTTTGCCACCGGCTACTTCCACGACGTCCGCCTGGAGCGCGACAGGGATACCCTCGTCATCCAGGTGAGCGAACGGCCCTCCATTGCCAGCCTCTCCATCGAGGGCAACGAGGACATCCGCAGCGAGGACCTGGAAAAGAATCTGGAGATGATCGGCCTGGTGGAGGGCCGCATCTTCGACCGTTCCGTACTGGATCGCATGGAGCAGGAGCTGCGGCGGCAGTATTACGCCAACGGCAAGTACGGCGTCGCCATTGATACCACGGTGGAGCCGCTGGCGCGGAACCGCGTGGCGGTCAACATCGATATCCGGGAGGGGGATGTCGCCCGGATCCAGGGCCTGAACATCACCGGCAACCGCGCCTACGAAGAGGCCGACCTCCTGGACGACTTCCAGCTGGGTCCGCGCGGTCCGCTGCAGTTCTTCTCCGGCAATGATCGCTATTCCCAGCAGCGCCTCACCGGTGACCTGGAATCCCTGCGCTCCCACTACCTCGACCGCGGCTATGTCGATTTCAGCATCACCTCCAGCCAGGTCTCGCTGACGCCGGACCTGGAGGAGGTCTACATCGACGTCAACGTCGAGGAGGGCGAGCAGTTCACGGTGTCGCAGACCCGGCTGGTGGGGCGCTTCCCCGTTCCCCGGGAAGAGCTGGAGGACCTGGTCGCCATCGAGCCCGGCGAGGTCTTCTCGCGCAGCCGTGTAACACGGACCAGCGAAAGGATTACGGAGCGCCTGGCGGAAGAGGGCTTCGCCTTCGCCAACGTCAATCCCGAGCCCTCCTTTGACCGTGAGAATCGCGAGGTCGGGGTCACGTTCCGGGTGGAGCCGGGCAAACGGGTCTACGTACGGCGCATCGAGATCACCGGCAACACCAAGACCAAGGACCGGGTGATCCGGCGCGAGATCCGGCAGATGGAGCGGGCCCTGCTCCTGCCCTCCCGCGTGGACCTCTCGCGCCGGCGCCTGAATCGGCTGGGCTTCTTCGAACAGGTCAACATCGAGACCCAGCGGGTCTCCGGGACCGACGACCAGGTGGACCTCAAGGTCTCCGTGACCGAGCGGCCTTCGGGCTCCCTCTCCGCCGGCGTGGGCTATTCCGAGTCCCAGGGGGCGCTGGTCAATGCCAGCGTCAGCCAGCGCAACTTCCTCGGTACCGGGACGCACAACAGCCTCACGGTGAATAACTCCGAGGTGAGCACGGTCTACGACGCCAGTTACACCAACCCCTACTACACGAAGAACGGGGTGAGCCGAAGCTTCAACGGCTTCTACCGCTCCACGGATGCCGGCGAGGCCTACATTGCCAGCTACATCACCGACTCCTACGGCGGCGGCGTGAGCTACGGCTTCCCCCAGGGGGAGACCAGCAGCTTCCGCCTGGGCCTGGACTACCAGGAGACCAACCTCAAATCGACCTCCAACTCCCCCGACGAGATCTTCGAGTTCCTCGACGAGTACGGCGGCCGCTACGGCAACGTGCTGCTGACCACCGGCTGGAACTACGACAGCCGCAACCAGGGGGTCTTCCCCACCGATGGGGCTCGCCTGCGGACTTCCCTCAAGACCGCACTGCCGGGCAGCAAACTGGAGTACTTCAAGGCGAGCCTGCGGCCGGAGTACTGGGTTCCGCTGTTCGAGGAATCGACCCTCGCCCTGGATATGGAGGTCAACTACGGTGACGGTTACGGCGGCACCGAGGACCTTCCCATCTTCGAGAACTACTACGGTGGCGGTACCGGTTCCGTGCGCGGCTTCCGCTCCAACTCCCTGGGGCCGCGCGCCACCGGGGAGGGGATCGACCGCTCCATCGGCGGCGCCTTTGAGGCAAATGCCACCCTGGAGTACCTCTTCCCGCCGGGGGGGAGCGAGTCGCTGCGCCTGGGGCTCTTCGTGGATGCCGGCAACGTCTGGGAGGATGTCGACGCGTTCGCCCCCGAGGATTTCCGGGCCTCCTACGGGGCCGGCGTGGTTTGGCTGACCCCCATGGGCGTATTAAAATTGAGCTACGCCAAGCCCCTCGCCCACGAGAGCGGCGACGAGCTCGATGCCATCCAGTTCAACATCGGCACGCCCTACTAGGGTGCCTTGAGGAGGAGCCGTGTCTCTCAGCAAGTCCATTCGGATAACGCTGGCCGCCCTGGCGGCCCTGTGGATGGCCGCCGCCGGCCCGGTAGCAGCGCAGGACTCCTCTGCGCGCATCGGCGTGGTCAACATCGCCAAGCTCTTCCAGGAGGCGCCCCAGGCCCAGTCCGCCAACCAGCGGCTGCAGGAGGAATTCGGCTCCCGCCGCCAGGAGCTCGGTCGTAAGCAGGAAGAGCTTCAGCAGAAGCAGCAGCGCCTGGAGAGCGAGGGCGACCTCATGAGCACCAGCCAGCGGGAGGCCCTGGAGTCCGAGGTTCGCCAGGGCCAGCAGGAGCTGGCGCGCGCCCAGCAATCCTTCGAGCAGGACGTCAATGCCCGTCGCAACGAGGAGCTTGGTCAGGTGCAGCAGCGCATCTTCGAAGTGATCGAGGAGCTGGCGAAGAACGAGGGCTATGACGTGGTGCTCGGCGACAACGTCATCTACGCCGCCGATAGCGTGGATATCACGCCGCGGGTCCTGGAGCGCCTCAAGTCCCTGGCCGAGGACTCCTGATCCCATGGCCTGGACCCTAGGTGCCCTCGCCGAACGCGTAGGGGGGCAGCTTCACGGCAATGCCGAGCGAACCATCGAGGGAGTCGCCTCCCTGGAGAGCGCCGGTCCCACGGATCTGAGCTTCGCCACCGACCGCGCTGCGGACACCCTGGCCGCGACCGCCGCCGGGGCCGTGCTGGTGGGCGAGGGCGGCGCCGTCGACAGCCCCGTGGATGCGGTGGAGGTAGCCAACCCCCACGCCGCTTTCGCCCGTATCGCAACCCTCTTCGACCCGGCACCGCGGCTGGCTGCCGGTATCCACCCGACTGCCGTGGTCGCGCCCGATGCCCGGGTGGCGGACGACGCTGCCATCGGGCCCCACGCCGTGATCGAGAGCGGTGCCACCATCGGTTCCGGTGCCGTCATCGGGTCCGGGTGCCACGTGGGCGCCGGGACCCGCGTGGGTAGCGGTTCCCGGCTGGTGGCGCGAGTCACCGTGCTCCACGGCGTCACCCTCGGCGAGCGGGTCATCCTGCATCCCGGGGTGGTCGTGGGGAGCGACGGCTTCGGCCTGGCCCGGGAGGGGGAGGCGTGGCTCAAGGTGCCTCAGGTGGGGAGCGTGGTCATCGGTGACGATGTCGAGATCGGCGCCAATACCACCGTGGACCGCGGCGCCCTGGAAGATACGGTCATCGAGGAGGGGGCCAAACTGGACAACCAGATCCAGGTGGCCCACAACGTCCACATCGGGGCCCATACCGCCATCGCCGGCTGTGTCGGCATCGCCGGGAGCGCCCGGATCGGGCGCCACTGCGCCCTCGGGGGCGGCGTTGGTGTGGCCGGGCATCTCACCATTGCTGACGGGGTCACGGTTACCGGCATGTCCCTGGTCAGCCGCTCCATCCGTGAGCCGGGGGTCTATTCCTCCGGCATGCCGGCGGAGCCCAACGATCAGTGGAACCGCCACTCCGCGCGCTTCCGTCAGCTCGACGACATGGCCCGACGGCTGCGCGCCCTGGAGCGCGGTCGGGGCCAGGGAAATCAGTAACCGAGGAAAAGCCTTTGGAGACCATGGACATCCATCAGGTGCTGGAGCACCTTCCCCACCGCTACCCGTTCCTGCTCATCGATCGGGTACTGGAACTGGAGCCGGGGCAGCGCCTGTTGGGCCTTAAGAACGTGACCTACAACGAGCCCTTCTTTACCGGCCACTTCCCCCAGCGGCCGGTAATGCCGGGGGTCCTGATCCTCGAGGCGCTGGCCCAGGCGACCGGCGTCCTCGCCTTCCGCAGCACCGAGCGGCGGCCCAGCGACGGCTCCCTCTACTTCCTGGTCGGCATCGACAATGCCCGCTTCAAGCAGCAGGTGGTGCCGGGGGATCAGGTCCATCTCGCGGTGGAGGTGGTCCGTTCCTCCCGCGCCGTCTGGAAGTTCTCCGGCGAGGCCCGCGTGGACGGTCAGGTCGCCGCCTCGGCGGATCTCATGTGCGCCGAACGGGGTGTGGAATGACCATCGACCCCCGGGCGGTGGTGGACCCCGGCGCCGAGCTGGGAGAGGGCGTCACTGTCTCGCCCTTCGCCATCATCGGCCCCGATGTGACCATCGGCGCCGATACCTGGATCGGCCCCCACGCCGTGATCCAGGGGCCCACCACCATCGGGCGGGAGAACCAGATCTTCCAGTTCGCCTCCGTGGGCGAGATGCCTCAGGACAAGAAGTACGCCGGCGAGCCCACGCGCCTGGAGATGGGCGATCGCAACGTGATCCGCGAATCGGTCACCATCAACCGGGGCACCGTGCAGGATGTCGGCGTGACCCGGCTGGGCGACGACAACTGGATCATGGCCTATGTCCACATCGCCCACGACTGCCAGGTGGGCAACGGGACCATCTTTGCCAATGGCGCCTCCCTGGCCGGCCACGTGGAGGTCGCCGATCACGCCATCCTCGGTGGCTTCACCCTGATCCACCAGTTCTGCCGGCTGGGGGAGTACGCCTTCACCGGCATGGGGTCGGTGGTGGGCAAGGACATCCCCCCCTTCGTCCGCGTGGCCGGCCATCCCGCCGAGCCGCGGGGCCTCAACAACGAGGGGCTCAACCGCCACGGCTTCGACAAGGACGATGTCCGCGCGCTGCGCGAGGCCTACCGCACCCTCTACCGCCAGGGCCATACCACCACCGACGCCCTGGACCGCCTGCAGGGCTCGCCCAATCAGGCGGTGCGCCGGCTGGCCGACTTCGTCGCCGGCAGCGAGCGCGGGATCCTGCGCTAGCCGGCGTCCACCAGCTCCAGCGCCCAGTCGGCCACGCCGGACGCGGCATCGCCCTCGCCCAGGCGGGCGCGCAGGCCGGCGAGATCGCGCCGGATCCCCTCGGCATACTCGCCATCATCCAGTAGCCGCTCCAGTTCGCCGGCCAGGTTGGCCCCGGTGGCCTCCCCCTGAATGAATTCCTTGACCACGCCGCGCTCGGCGACGATGTTCACCAGGCTGACGTGGTCGAGCTTCACCAGTCGCCGCAGGATGGCGTAGGTGAGGGGCGCCACCTTGTAGGTGACCACCAGCGGGGTCTCCATGAGGGCGACCTCCAGGGTGGCCGTTCCGGAGGCGCTGGCCACGGCATCCGATGCGGCGATGACGTCGTGGAAGGCCGAGCTGTCCACCAGCGTGGCCTCCACCCCGGCCTCGGCCAGGGGGCCGGTGATGGCCTCCCGGTCCATGGAGGGGGCCACCGGGACGACGAAGGCGACATCGGGGTGGCTCTGCCGGAGCCGGGCAGCGGCGTCGGCCAGCGGAGGCATGAGCTGGGCGATCTCGCTGCGCCGGGAGCCGGGGAGCAGCCCCACCACCGGCCCGCTCTCCGGCAGCCCCAGGGCGTGGCGGGCGGCCACCGGGTCGCGGTCGGTGGGGGTGTCGCGGACCAGTGGGTGGCCGACAAAGCGTACTGGCACGCCGGCCGCCTCGTAGATGGGCACCTCGAAGGGGAAGAGGACCGCCATGGCGTCCACCCGCTCCCGGATCACCTTCACCCGCTTGCTCCGCCAGGCCCAGACCTGGGGGCTGACGTAGTAGAGTACCGGGATCCCCAGCGCCTGTGCGGTGGCAGCCAGGCGCAGATTGAAGTCGGGGAGGTCCGTGACGATGAGCAGGTCCGGCCGGCGCTCGGCCAGCAGCCCCTGGAGGCGCTTGAGGATGCCGCGTAGCCGCGGATAGTGGCGCAGGACCTCGACGATCCCCATTACCGAGAGCTCGTCGGCGTGGACCTGCAGGTCCACGCCCGCGGCGCGGAGCCGTTCGCCGCCGACGCCGAAGAAGCTCGCCCCGGGCCGGCGTTCCTGAATCGCGCGGACCACCTCGGCGGTATGGGCGTCGCCGGAGGTCTCTCCGGCGACCACCATGATGGTCGGTTCCTGCTGGCTCATGGGGTCTCCCGGAGGGTGTCGGCGATGGTGTGGATCTCGTCCTTGGTGAGTTCGGGGAAGAGCGGCAGCGTCAGGACCTCGTCCCCCGCGGCCTCCGCCGCCGGCAGGGGGCGGCGCGGGGCCGGATCGGCGAAGACCGGCCGCCGGTGGAGTGCCACGGCGTGGTCCACCGCCGAGGCGATCCCGGCCGCGGCCAGCCGCTCCCGGACGGTGGTGCGCGCCGCGGTCCGCACGGCGTAGCGCTGATGGGCATGGGCCCCGCGCGGCGCCTCGGGCAGCGGCTCGATCCCCGGGATCTCGTCCAGGAGATCGTGGTAGAGCCGGGCAGCCCGCCGGCGTGCCTCGGCGTGGACCCGCAGACGGGCCAGCTGGACGCGCAGGCCCACCGCCTGCAGCTCGTCCAGGTGGCTGCCCCAGCCGGCCACCTCGTCGGCCTTGGCGGAGCGTAGCTGGCGCAGGCGCTCGGCCACGGCCGCGGAACCGGTGATGACCAGGCCGCCGTCGCCTAAGCCCCCCGGCGGGCTCTCCGGTCCCAGGTCCAGGGCGCCGGCCAGGCCGAAACCGCCGGCCGGCGTGGAGCCGGCCCGCGCGCCGAAGGCGTGGGTGGCATCCTCCAGCAGCAGCAGGTCGTGTTCGCGGGCCAGTGCGACCAGGCCCTCCATGTCGGCCATCCGGCCGAAGGTATGGGCGGGGAGGAGGGCGCGCGTGCGCGGGCCCAGGGTCGCCCTGGCCGCGTCCGGTTCCAGGGTGAGGGTTGCCGGGTCGATATCGGCGAAGGCCGGCGTGGCCCCGACGTGATGGATGGCCGCCGCGGCCGCCGGGGCGGCGAAGGCCGGGGTGATCACCTCGTCGCCGGGCCCGATACCGGCAGCCAGCAGGGCCAGGCGCAGGGCATCGGCGCCGGAGGCGCAGGCCACCACCTGCTCGACGCCCAGCCATTGCGCGGCCTCGGCCTCGAAGGCGGCCACGGCGGCGCCCGGGCCGTATTCGCCGGCGCTCAGCGCCTCGGCCAGCGCCGGCTCCAGGTGGTCGCGCAGAGCCCGGTACTGGCGGGCCCGGTCCATCATCGGGATCACGGTGGCAGGGGGATGGCTGGTCGGCATGGCGGTCCTGGCGCCCGGGGTGAGGGCGATGATCGCACCCGCCCATCCGGCGATCAATTGCGGGGGCAATCTGGCTGATCGGAAGCCGTCGCGGTATCGTGGAGGTCTTTCCTTACCGGGATCGACGAGACCTTCAGGAGCAGCATGAACGAGGCGGCAGACTGGCCCCGGCCCCTGGCCGGGGTGGACGAGGTGGGGCGCGGCCCCCTGGCCGGACCGGTAGTGGCCGCGGCCGTGATCCTCGACCCGGCGCGGCCCGTGGAGGGTCTCACCGACTCCAAGCGGCTCACCGCCCGGCGGCGCGAGGCACTGGCCACGACCATCCGTGAGTCCACGGTCTGGGCCCTGGGCCGGGCGGAGGTGGAGGAGATCGACCGGCTCAACATCCACGGCGCCACCCTGCTGGCCATGGAGCGCGCCGTGGCCGCCCTGGAACAGCAGCCGGCCTTCTGCGCCGTGGACGGCCGCCACCTGCCGATCCTGCCGTGCCCCGGCGAGGCGGTGGTGGGCGGGGATGGCTCCGTCGCCGCCATCGGTGCGGCCTCCATTCTGGCCAAGGTGGCCCGGGATGCGGAGATGGTCGCCGCCGCCGTCGACTTCCCCGGGTACGGCTTCGACGGCCACAAGGGCTATCCCAGCGCCGCCCACCGCGCGGCCCTGGAGGAGCTGGGGCCGTGCCCCCTCCACCGACGCAGCTTCGCCCCGGTGCGCCGCCTGGTGGAGGGGGGCGCGGCATGACCGGCTTCGTCCACCTCCACGTCCACTCCGAGTACGCCCTGGTGGACAGCACCATCCGCGTGAAGCCGCTGGTGAAGGCGACCACCGAGGCGGGCATGCCGGCGGTGGCCATCACCGATCCGGTGAATCTCTTCTCCCTGGTCCGCTTCTACCGCGCCGCCGAGGGCGCCGGGGTGAAGCCCATCGTCGGCAGTGACCTGTGGCTGCCCAATCCCGCCGATCCCGGCGACCCCCACCGGCTGGTGGTCCTCTGCCGCAACGACGCCGGTTATCGCAACCTCACCCGGCTCATCTCCCGCGCCTACCTGGAGCGGGGGCCGCGCTCCCTGCCGCTGGTCCAGCCGGAGTGGCTGGACGAGGTGCGCGACGGCGAACCGGTCGGGGCCGGCCTCATCGCCCTGTCCGGCGGCATGGCGGGGGAGATCGGCCGCGCCCTGCTGGCCGGCGAGGGGGAGGCCGCCGGGGCTGCCCTGGAGGTCTGGCGCCAGCGCTTCCCCGACGGCTTCTACCTGGAGGTCACCCGCA
Organism: Thiohalospira halophila DSM 15071; assembly: GCF_900112605.1. Classification (NCBI taxonomy): domain Bacteria; kingdom Pseudomonadati; phylum Pseudomonadota; class Gammaproteobacteria; order Thiohalospirales; family Thiohalospiraceae; genus Thiohalospira; species Thiohalospira halophila. Next base: position 712,274 of record NZ_FOMJ01000001.1, on the reverse strand, counting down.
CCGGCCGGCCGGGGGAGGAGGACCACCTCCACGCCGCCGCGGACCTGGCGGCGCGGAGCCGGACGCCGGTGGTGGCCACCAACGACGTCCGCTTCCTCTCCGCCGACGATTTCGAGGCCCACGAGGCGCGGGTCGCCATCCACCAGAGCCGGACCCTGGACGATCCGCGTCGGCCCCGGGACTATTCCGCCGAGCAGTACCTGCGCACCCCGGCGGAGATGGCGGAGCTCTTCGCCGACCTGCCGGAGGCGCTGGAAAACACCGTCGCCGTGGCGGAGCGCTGCAACCTTACCCTCTCCCTGGGGGAGAACTACCTCCCCGATTTCCCGGTTCCCGAGGGGATGACCACCGCCGAGCACCTGGCGGAGGAGGCGCGCACCGGCCTGGACCGGCGCCTGGCCACCGACTTCGGCGTCGAGGACCCCCACGACCCGGCCTTCGCCGAGACCCGGGTGCCCTACGATCAGCGTCTGGATCGGGAGCTGGGCGTCATCAACGAGATGGGTTTCCCCGGCTACTTCCTCATCGTCGCTGATTTCATCCGCTGGGCGAAGGAGAACGGCATCCCGGTGGGGCCGGGGCGCGGCTCCGGCGCCGGCTCCCTGGTGGCCTACGCCCAGACCATCACCGATCTGGACCCGCTGAAGTACGACCTCCTGTTCGAGCGCTTCCTGAACCCCGAGCGCGTCTCCATGCCCGACTTCGACGTCGACTTCTGCATGGAGCGCCGGGACGACGTCATCGACTACGTCGCCGACAAGTACGGCCGGGAGAAGGTCTCCCAGATCATCACCTACGGCTCCATGGCGGCCAAGGCGGTGGTCCGTGACACCGGCCGGGTGCTGGGCCACCCCTACGGCTTCGTGGACAGCATCGCCAAGCTCATCCCCTTCGAGATCGGGATCACCCTGGACAAGGCGCTGGAGCAGGAAGAGGCCCTCAAGGAGCGCTACGACAACGACGACGAGGTGCGCGCGGTCATCGACCTGGCGCGCTCCCTGGAGGGGCTCACCCGCAACGCCGGCAAGCACGCCGGCGGCGTGGTCATCGCCCCCACCGACCTCACCGACTTCACCCCCCTCTACCAGGAAGAGGACGCCGACTCCCCGGTGACCCAGTTCGACAAGGACGACGTGGAGGCGGTGGGCCTGGTGAAGTTCGACTTCCTCGGCCTGCGCACGCTGACCATCATCGACTGGGCCATGGAGACGGTGAACGCCCAGCGCGCCGAGGCCGGCGAGGAGCCGGTGGACATCGCCCACATCCCGCTGGACGACAAGGGCGCCTTCGATCTGCTCAAGGCGTGCCGCACCACCGCCGTCTTCCAGCTGGAATCCCGCGGCATGAAGGACCTCATCCGCCGCCTGCGACCGGACAGCTTCGAGGACGTCATCGCCCTGGTGGCCCTCTACCGTCCCGGTCCCCTGCAGTCGGGGATGGTGGACGACTTCATCAACCGAAAGCACGGTGAGGCGGCCGTCGCCTATCCCACCCGGGAGCTGCACCACGACGCCCTGGAGCCCATCCTGGGGCCGACCTACGGCGTCATCCTCTACCAGGAGCAGGTGATGCAGATCGCCCAGGAGCTGGGCGGCTACTCCCTGGGCGCGGCCGACCTGCTGCGCCGCGCCATGGGCAAGAAGAAGCCGGAGGAGATGGCCAAGCAGCGCCAGATCTTCCTGGAGGGCGCCACCGCCCGCGGCATGAGCGAGGCCCACGCCACCGGCATCTTCGACCTCATGGAGAAGTTCGCCGGCTACGGCTTCAACAAGTCCCACTCCGCCGCCTACGCCCTGCTCTCCTACCAGACCGCCTGGCTCAAGGCCCACTACCCGGCGGCCTTCATGGCGGCGGTGATGTCCTCGGACATGGACAACACCGACAAGGTGGTCCCCTTCATCGAGGAGGCGCGCTCCATCGGCCTGGCCGTGGAGCGGCCGGACGTGAACGCCTGCCACTACCGCTTCACGGCCAGCGACCGCCACACCATCCTCTACGGCCTGGGGGCGGTGAAGGGGGTGGGGCGCGCCGCCATCGACGCCATCACCGGTGAGCGCGACGCCAGCGGCCCCTTCGCTGACCTCTTTGATTTCTGCCAGCGGGTGGATCTGCGCGCCGTGAACCGCCGTACTATCGAGGCGCTCATCCGGGCCGGCGCCCTGGATGCCCTGGGGACCAACCGCGCCAGCCTCATGGCAACCCTGCCGGAGGCGCTCTCCCTGGCCGACCAGGCCTCGCGCAACGCCGCCGCCGGGCAGAACGACCTCTTCGGCCTGGAACCGGCGGCGGCCGTCACCCCCGCCGCCACCGAGGTGGCCGACTACAGTGACGACGAGCGCCTGCGCGGCGAGAAGGAGACCCTGGGGCTCTATCTCACCGGCCACCCGGTGGACCGCTACGACGCCGAGCTCAACGCCCTGACCACCGCCCGCCTGGCGGATCTCGGCAGCTGCGTGGGCCAGCGAGTGGTGGTGGCCGGGCTGGTCATCGGTCTGTCCACCCGCCGCCCCAAGAACGCGGATGCCGACCGCCCCGGCAAGATGGCCTTCCTCACCCTGGACGACCGCACCGGGCGGCTGGAGACCATCGTCTTCCCCGAGGCGTGGGAGCAGCACCGCCACCACGTGGGCCGGGATCAGCTGGTGGTGGCCACCGGCGCCCTGGAGGAGGACGACTACACCGGCGGCCTGCGGCTCACCGTGGACGAGCTCATGGATATCGAGCAGGCGCGGACCCGTTTCCTGCGCGGCATCGTCATCGACCTGGACGGCGGCCGGACCGACGAGACGGTCGTCGAGGAGCTGCGCGAACTCCTGACCACCTTCGGTGACGGCCCCTGCCGGGTCGCCGTGGACTATGCCAACCACCAGGCCCGGGCGCGGCTCTTCCTCAGCGGCGACTGGTCCCTGCGCCCGGCGGATGAATGCCTCCACCGGCTGCGCCGGCTGGCGGGCGAGGAGGCCGTGGCCCTGGAATACGGCAGCCCCGCCGTGACACCGGCACCGCCGGCAGGCTAGAATCCAGCGACTGTCCCGCGCGAGCGTTTCCCCGTATGAACCTGAACTTTCTGGATTTCGAACAGCCCATCGCGGAGCTCGAGGCGAAGATCGAAGAGCTGCGCCACGTGGGCGGCGATACCGGGGTCAACATCAATGACGAGATCGCCCGGCTGCAGGCCAAGAGCGAGTCGCTGACCCGGGAGCTCTTCTCCGACCTCAGCGCGGTCCAGGTGGCCCAGCTGGCGCGCCACCCCATGCGCCCCTACCTGCTCGACTACATCGAGCGCATCATCGATGACTTCGAGGAGCTCCACGGCGACCGCGCCTTCGCCGACGACCCCGCCATCGTCGGCGGCCTGGGTCGGCTCCAGGGCCGACCGGTGATGGTCATCGGCCAGCAGAAGGGGCGGGACACCAAGGACAAAGTCCGGCGCAACTTCGGTATGCCGCGGCCGGAGGGCTATCGCAAGGCCCTGCGGCTGATGCAGATGGCCGAGCGCTTTCGCCTGCCGGTGCTCACCTTCATCGACACCCCTGGCGCCTATCCCGGCATCGACGCCGAGGAGCGGGGCCAGAGCGAGGCCATCGCCCGCAACCTCCAGGCCATGGCGGAGCTGAACACCCCCATCATCTGCACCATCATCGGCGAGGGCGGCTCCGGCGGGGCGCTGGCCATCGGCGTCGGTGACCGGGTGCAGATGATGCAGTACACCACCTACTCGGTGATCTCCCCCGAGGGCTGTGCCTCCATCCTCTGGAAGAGCCAGGACAAGGCCGGCGAGGCGGCCGAGGCCCTGGGTATCACCGCCCCGCGCCTGAAGGAGCTGGGCCTGGTGGACGGCATCATCGACGAGCCCCTGGGCGGCGCCCACCGGGACTACGATGCCGCCGCCCGCCGCCTGGCCAACAGCCTCACCGAGAGCCTGGACCATCTCCAGGGGATGAACCTCGACGAACTCATCGACCGGCGCCAGGAGCGCATCGCCGGCTACGGCCGCTACCACGAGGGCTGATCCGCCGGTGCGGCCGCTGCGCGAGGCGCTTCCGGCCGGCCGCGGCATCGCCGTTGCCTTCAGCGGTGGCGGCGACTCCACCGCGCTCCTCCACGCCCTGGCCACCGAAGCCCCGGCGGCCCCGTTGCGGGCCCTCCACGTTCACCACGGCCTCCAGCCCGAGGCCGACGCCTGGGCCGACCACTGCCGGCGCATCGCCGCCGATCTCGGTGTCCCCTGCGAAGTACTCACCGTGGACGCCCGACCCCGGGGTCGGGAGAGTCCGGAAGAGGCCGCCCGCCGCGCCCGTTACGCCGCGCTCACCGCGGCCCTGCACCCCGGCGAGGTCCTGACCACGGGCCACCACGCCGACGACCAGGCCGAGACGGTCCTGCTCCAGCTCCTGCGCGGCGCCGGGGCCCGCGGCCTTGCCGGCATGCCGGCGGTGCGCCCCCTGGGGGCCGGCTGGCTCGCCCGACCGCTGCTGGAGGCCACCGCCGCCGAACTCCGGGAGCACGTGGTCGCTGCCGGCCTGCCCTGGGTGGAGGATCCCTCCAACGCCGCCCCGGACCCGGAGCGCAACTTCCTCCGCCACGAGATCCTGCCCCGGCTCATCCAGCGCCGCCCCGGCACCCTGGGTGCCATGGGTCGCAGCGCCCGCCTGGTGGCCTCCGCGGCGGAGGCCGAAGCGGAGCGCGCCGAGGCGGATCGCCGGGCCCTGGAGACCTCCGCGGGCGGCCTGGCGGTCGCCGATCTGCTGCGCCTGCCCCGGGAACGGGCCGGGGCGGCGCTGCACCGCGCGGCCACCGCCCGCGGCCTGCCGGTCCCGGACGCGAACCGTACCGACCGCATCCTCACCGAGGTGGCCGCGGCCCGCGCCGACGCCGACCCCCGGGTGGTCTGGCCCGGCGCCCAGGCTCGTCGCCACCGTGGTGCCCTCTTCCTGCTGCCCCCGCTACCGGAGCCGCCGCCGGAACGGCCGTGGCAACCGGGGGAGCCGCTGGACCTGCCCGCCGGCCGCCTCACGGCGGAACGGACCATGGGGGAGGGCGTAGCGGCCTCGGCGCTCACCGGGACCATCACAGTAGGTCCGCCCGTGCCGGGGGAGCGCCTGCCCGGTCCCGGCGGCCGTCAGCGGATCAGTGAGCTCCTGCGCGCCGCCGGTATCGCCCCCTGGTGGCGCTCCCACTGGCCGGTGATCCGGGTGGGGGGCGAGGCCGTCGCGCTGGCCGGTATTGCCGTGGCCCCGACCTCGGCCGCCGCCCCCGGGGAGACCGGCTGGCACCTCGCGTTCCGCCCCCGGGTCATCCCCGGCGGCGTATAGGCCGACCCCGGATAATGCCCGGGATAAGATAATGAGTGAGGGGGTGGCCGGGGAACCCGGATCGCCCCGTGCCCGCTTCATGGGGGATTGCGGGCCTCGGCCCGCCTACCAGACGGTACGGACGTATCGATAGGCGGTGATCTTCTCATCCGCCGTAACCAGGACCGCATTGAAGCGCCGGGCCAGTGCCACGATCATCCGGTCAGCCGGGTCCTTGTGGAATTCCCCCGGGAGTCGGGTCGCTTCCACGGCCGTCGCGGCATCCAGGGGCGCGAAGCGGATCCCCTCGATCTCGTCCACCGTCTCCAGCCAGTCATCGGTATTCATGGAGAGGGCGAGCCGCCCCTTCTCCACCAGCAGCGCGATCTCCCAGGCCGAGATGGCCGGGATCAGGATCTCGCCGTCATCCGCCTGCAACTCCTGCTCGATGGCCTCGAGTGCCGGTTGCGAGAGCCGCGGAGTGCCGTTGACCCACCACAGCAGGGCGTGGGTATCCAGCACGATCAACGCAGCGCCTCCCAGTCCTCCTCGGCCACCGGTTCGAAGGGTTCGGTCAGCTCGATGACACTGCCGCGCAGCCGTTCCAGGGGGGAGCGGTCATCGGACTTGTGCCGGCGCACCTCGATGGCGGGCCGGCCCTTGTCGGTGATGATGATGGCCTCGCCCGAGGTCTCGATCTCGCGAAAGTATTCCAGCGCCCTCGCCTTGAAGCGGGACTTGGAAACCTCTTCAGTGTGCATGGTCATCTACCCTGGTCATGAACCTTTCCCGAAGGCTAGCATGGAGCGGTGACCAGGACCACTGGTCAGAAAGGAGGGGGCCGTTGGGGGGAGACCCGGAGTCCAGCGGCGTTCGGAAGCCGGCGCGCCGATTGCAACCCGGCCCCAAAAGGCCGAAAATTGGCGCTTTGAGCCCGGGCCCCGGCGGCCCGCCCACCCCCTCACCCGGCGAACTGGACTGGATGACCAAGTACATCTTCATTACCGGCGGCGTGGTCTCCTCCCTGGGCAAGGGGATCTCGGCCGCCTCCCTGGCCTCGATCCTCGAATCCCGCGGCCTGCGGGTGACGCTGCTCAAGCTGGACCCCTACATCAACGTGGACCCGGGGACCATGAGCCCCTTCCAGCACGGCGAGGTCTTCGTCACCGAGGACGGCGCCGAGACCGACCTGGACCTGGGCCACTACGAGCGCTTCGTCCGGACCACCATGACCCGCCGCAACAACTTCACCAGCGGCCGGGTCTACGAGAACGTGATCCACAAGGAGCGCCGCGGCGACTACCTGGGTGGCACGGTGCAGGTGATTCCCCACATCACCGACGAGATCAAGCACCTCATCCAGGAGGGCGCGGACGGCTACGACGTCGCCATGGTGGAGATCGGCGGCACCGTGGGCGACATCGAGTCGCTGCCCTTCCTGGAGGCCATCCGCCAGATGCGGGTGGAGCAGGGGGCGGAGAACGCCATCTTCATGCACCTCACCCTGCTGCCCTGGATCCCCACGGCCGGAGAGATGAAGACCAAGCCGACGCAGCACTCGGTGAAGGAGCTGCGCTCCATCGGCATCCAGCCGGACATCCTGCTCTGCCGGGCCGAGCGGCCGGTGCCGCCGGAGGAGCGGCGCAAGATCGCGCTCTTCACCAACACCGAGGAGCGCGCGGTCTTCAGCGCCATCGATTCCGACAGCATCTACCGCATCCCCATGCTCCTCCACGCCGAGGGGCTGGACGACATCGTGGTGGAGAAGCTGCGCCTGGCTGCCCACGAGGCGGACCTGTCCGAGTGGCAGGCGGTGGTGGATGCCCTGGGCCGCACCGAGCGCACGGTGACCGTGGCCATGGTGGGCAAGTACGTGGAGCTCACCGAGGCGTACAAGTCGCTGTCCGAGGCGCTCATCCACGCCGGCCTGCACACCGGCAGCAAGGTCCATATCGAATACGTCGATTCCGAGGTTCTGGAGCGCGAGGGCACCGGGGTGCTGGAGAGCGCGGACGCCATCCTCGTCCCCGGCGGCTTCGGCGAGCGCGGGGTGGAGGGCAAGATCGCCGCCGTGCGCTGCGCCCGGGAGAAGCGCATCCCCTATCTCGGGATCTGCCTGGGCATGCAGGTGGCCGTCATCGAGTTCGCCCGGGACGTGGCGGAGCTGGAGGGGGCCCACTCCAGCGAGTTCGATCCGCAGACGATGCACCCGGTCATCGGCCTCATCACCGAGTGGACCACCGCCGATGGCCGGGTGGAGACCCGCGACGAGGCCAGCGATCTGGGCGGGACCATGCGCCTGGGGGCGCAGCCCTGCCGGGTGGCCGAGGGCAGCCGGATCCGCGAACTCTACGACAAGGAGGTCATCGTCGAGCGCCACCGCCACCGCTACGAATTCAACAACCACTACCTGGAGGTCCTGGAGAAGGCCGGCCTCTCGGTGGCCGGCACCTCCATGGATGGCAGCCTGGTGGAGGTGGTGGAGCTGCCGGACCACCCCTGGTTCGTGGCCTGCCAGTTCCACCCGGAGTTCACCTCCACCCCCCGGGACGGCCATCCGCTGTTCTCCGGCTTCGTCAACGCCGCCGCGGAGCACCGCGTGGCGCGCCAGCAAGGGAGTGAATCGGCATGAATCTGTGCGGCTTCGAGGTCGGCCCCCGCGAGCCCTTCTTCCTCATCGCCGGGCCCTGCGTCATCGAGAGCGAGGCCCTGGCCCTGGAGACCGCCGGCCAGCTGGCGGAGATGGCCCGGGCGCAGGGGATCCCCTTCATCTACAAGTCCTCCTTCGACAAGGCCAACCGGACCTCGGCCAAGAGCTACCGCGGTCCCGGCCTGGAAGAGGGGCTGCGCATCCTCCAGCGGATCCGGGACGAGATGGGGGTGCCGGTGCTCACCGACGTCCACGAGGATACCCCCATGGCGGAGGTGGCCGAGGTGGTGGACGTCCTGCAGACGCCGGCCTTCCTCGCCCGCCAGACCAACTTCATCCAGAACGTCGCCCGCCAGGGGCGGCCGGTGAATATCAAGAAGGGCCAGTTCCTGGCGCCCTGGGACATGGACAACGTGGTGGCCAAGGCGCGCGAGGTGGGTAATGAGCAGGTGATGGTCTGCGAGCGCGGCGTCTCCTTCGGCTACAACACCCTGATCTCCGACATGCGCGGTCTGGCCAGCATGCGGGATACCGGCGCCCCGGTGGTCTTCGACGCCACCCACTCGGTGCAGCAGCCGGGCGGGCAGGGTGGCCGTTCCGGCGGGCAGCGGGAGTTCGTCCCGGTGCTCGCCCGCTCCGCCATCGCCGCCGGTATCAGCGGCCTGTTCATGGAGACCCACCCGGATCCGGAGCGGGCGCTCTCCGACGGCCCCAACATGTGGCCCATGGACAAGCTGCCGGCGCTGCTGGAGACCCTCAAGGCCCTGGATGCGGCGGTGAAGACCGCCCCCTATGCGGAAGAGACCCTGGGCGGCCTCTGAGGCCGCCTGTTCACGAAGGCCCAGTCACAAGGAACGAAGGAACCCCATGAGCGCGCCCGATCTCACGATTACCCGTATCACCGCCCGCGAGATCCTGGACTCCCGGGGCAACCCCACCGTGGAGGCCGACGTCACCCTGGCCTGCGGTGCCACCGCCACCGCCTCGGTCCCCTCCGGCGCCTCCACCGGCAGCCGCGAGGCCCTCGAGATGCGCGACGGCGACAAGTCGCGCTACCTGGGCAAGGGGGTCCGCAACGCCGTGGCCAACGTCAACGGCCCGCTGGCCGAGGGTATCACCGGCATGGATGCCGGCGACCAGTCCGCCCTGGACCGGCGCATGTGCGATATCGACGGGACCGCCAACAAGGGCGAGCTGGGCGCCAACGCCATCCTCGCCGTCTCCCTGGCCTCGGCCCGGGCGGCGGCGGCCGGTCGCGGCCTGCCGCTGTGGCAGCACCTGGCCGACGGCATGCCGGAGATCCTGCCGGTGCCCATGATGAACATCCTCAACGGCGGCGCCCACGCCGAGAACTCCGTGGACCTACAGGAGTTCATGATCCTGCCGGTGGGCGCGCCCAGCCTGGCCGAGGCGGTGCGCTACGGGGCCGAGGTCTTCCACGCCCTCAAGGGCGTGCTCAACGCCCGGGGGCTGGCTACCGGCGTGGGCGATGAGGGCGGCTTTGCCCCGGACCTCCCCTCCAACGAGGCGGCGCTGGAGACCATCCTGGAGGCCATCGAGAAGGCCGGCTACCGCCCGGGCGACGACATCGCCCTGGGGCTGGACGTGGCCGCCAGCGAGTTCGTCGAAGGCGGTCGCTACAAGCTGGCCGCCGAGAACCGAGAGCTGGATGCCGAGGGCATGGTGGGCTGGCTGCAGGGCTGGGTGGACCAGTACCCCATCGTCACCATCGAGGACGGCCTGGCCGAGGACGACTGGGAGGGCTGGAAGGCGCTCACCGAGGCCCTGGGCCGCCGGATCCAGCTGGTGGGGGACGACCTCTTCGTCACCAACCCCGCCATCCTGCGCGAGGGCATCGAGCGCGGCGTGGCCAACTCCATCCTCATCAAGGTCAACCAGATCGGCACCCTCACCGAGACCATGGAGGCCATCACCGTGGCCCGGGAGGCCGGCTACACGGCGGTGGTCTCCCACCGCTCCGGCGAGACCGAGGATACTTTCATCGCCGACCTCTCGGTGGCCACCGGCTGCGGCCAGATCAAGACCGGCTCCCTGTCGCGCTCCGACCGCGTGGCCAAGTACAACCAGCTCCTGCGCATCGAAGAGGCACTGGGGGCCAAGGCCCGCTATCCGGGCCGCGCCGCCCTGGCGGGTAACGGTTCGGGGAACGGGGGCCGCTGAGGACCATGCGCTGGGTCGCCGGCCTGCTGGCGCTGCTGCTGGTCGGCCTGCAGTTCCGGCTGTGGTCCGACGAGGGCGGTCTGCCCGAGGTCTGGCGCCTGGAGGCGGCGGTGGCCGAGCAGGGCGCCGCCAATGCCGAGCTGGCCGAGCGTAACCGCGCCCTGCGGGCTGAGGTGGAGGACCTCAAGCGCGGTCTGGACGCCATCGAGGAGCGCGCCCGCAGTGAGCTGGGCATGATCCGGGAGGGCGAGACCTTCTTCCTGCTGGTGGACGACAAGTGAGCACCAACCCCGTTCCCTTCTGGGCCGTGGTCCCCGCCGCCGGCGCCGGCCGACGCATGGGCTCCGCCACCCCCAAGCAGTACCTGGAGATCCACGGCCGGGCCGTGCTCCACCACACGGTGGCCCGCCTGGCCGCCCAGCCCGGTCTGCGCGGGATCGTCATCGCCGTGGATGCCGCCGATGAGCGCTTCGACGCCCTGGCCGCCGATCTCCCCGGCCCGGTCCACCGTGTCACCGGCGGGGCGGAGCGGGCCGACTCGGTCCTCGCCGCCCTGGACCACCTGGCCGGCCATGCCGCCGCCGACGACTGGGTCCTGGTCCACGATGCCGCCCGACCCTGTCTGCGGACCGATGACCTCGACCATCTGCTGACCACGCTGGCGGACGAGCCGGTGGGCGGCCTGCTGGGGATCCCGGTGGTGGATACCGTGAAGCATGCGGATACCGACGGCGTGGTGGATGCCACCGTGGACCGCAGCGGCCTCTGGCGGGCACTGACCCCGCAGATGTTCCGGCTGGGCCCGCTGCGGACGGCACTGGGCGAGGCCCTGGCGGCCGGGGTGCCAGTTACCGACGAGGCCTCGGCGGTGGAGTGGGCCGGTCATCGACCGCGGATGGTCGAGGGCTCCGCGGACAACGTGAAGATCACCCGGCCCGAGGACCTGGCCCTGGCCGCCCTCTACCTCGGCCACCAGCAGGAGACGGCGTGATGCGCATCGGCCACGGCTTCGACGTCCACCGCTTCGGCGAGGGCGACCACGTGGTCCTGGGCGGGGTTACCATCCCCCATGAACGGGGCCTGGTGGCCCACTCCGACGGTGATGTACTCCTCCACGCCCTCTGCGATGCCCTCCTGGGTGCCGCCGGGCTCGGCGACATCGGCCGCCACTTCCCCGATGACGATCCGGCCTGGGCCGGCGCCGACAGCCGGCAGCTCCTGCGCCACTGCCGGGATGCCGTGGCGGCGGCCGGCTGGCTGCCGGTGAACGTCGACACTACCCTCATCGCCCAGCGCCCCCGGATCGGCCCTCACGTCGAGGCCATGGCGGCCAACATCGCCGCCGACCTGGGGCTGGCCGCCGGGGCGGCCAACGTCAAGGCGACCACCACTGAACGGCTGGGCTATACCGGCCGGGAGGAGGGCGTCGCCGCCCACGCTGTCGCCCTGCTGGGGCCGGCGTGAGCGGGGAGGGCGAGGCGCTCCTCGGCCCCCGCGCCCTGGGCGAGCCGCCGGTGACCGCCACCCTGCGCGCGGAGCCGGCGGATTTCCGGGTGGACGAGGTGCTGGGCTTCGAGCCCGACGGCAGCGGCCAGCACGCCTGGCTGCGGATCGAGAAGACCGGGACCAACACCGAATGGCTGGGCAAGCAGCTCGCCCGCGCCGCCGGCCTGCCGCCCCGGGCGGTGAGCTGGTCCGGTCGCAAGGACCGCCACGCCATCACCACCCAGTGGTACTCCCTGGACCTCGCCGGCCGTCCCGAGCCCGACTGGGCCGCCGCCCTCCCGGAGGGGGTGCGCCTGCTCGTCGCCACCCGCCACGGCCGCAAGCTCCGCCGGGGCACCCACGCCGCCAACCGCTTCGAACTGCGCCTGCGCGAGGTCGCCGGCGATACCGACGCCCTGGCGGCCCGGGCCGCCGAGGTGGCGCGGCGCGGGGTGCCCAACTACTTCGGCCCCCAGCGCTTCGGCCGGGACGGCGACAACGTCGCCGCCGCCCGCGCCTGGCTGGCCGGCGGCGAGCGCCGCGGGCCGCGGGACATCCTCCTCTCCGCCGCCCGCTCCTGGCTCTTCAACCGGATCCTCGCCGCCCGGGTGGCGGCGGGGGAGTGGGAGGCCACGCGTACGGAGGAGCCGGTGCTGCTCGCCGGCAGCGGCAGTTTCTTCGTCCCCGAGGCCGGCGATGCCGATGTCCGCGACCGCCTGGCCCGGGGCGATCTCCACCCCTCCGGCCCGCTCTGGGGCCGGGGCGGGGCACCCATCACCGAGGCCGAGCGCGCCCTGGTGGCCGATGCCGAGGATCTCACGGCAGGCCTGGAGCAGGCGGGGCTGAAGGCGGAGCGCCGGGCGCTGCGGTTGATGGTCCCCGACCTGGAGGCCGCCGAGGAGGAGGCGGGCACCTGGCGGATGGCCTTTTCGCTACCCCGGGGCGCCTTCGCCACCACCGTGGTCCGGGAGCTGGCGGAGACCGACGCCGCGCTCTGAATGCGCGGCTCCGGCTTGACCCGGACACCCCGGGCGGCCGAAGATCGGAAACTTGTTCAGCCAAGAGAGCGAATCCATGACCCAGTCGCAGGTCAAGACCGACGAAAAGAAGCAGCACTTCGATGACATCTACGTCGCCGAGACGCCGGTGCCGTTCAAGGAGCGGATCCTGGACGAGCTGCAGTACGTCTCCGACGACTTCAACCGCCAGACCTTCGACCGCCTCATCCTCCCCTGGGTGAAGGAGAAGACGGCGGACGGCAGCCCCGTCAACTTCGTCGATCTCTGCGCCTGCTTCGGCAATACCACCATGGCCACGCTCAACGGCATGGACTACCAGGCCATCCGCGCCAACTGGCGCGACGAGCAGGCCTGCCAGCGGGTCGATGCCGACCGCCGCTTCCCGGCGCATACCACCGGCATCGACATCTCCGGCAACGCCATGGCCTACGGCCAGTCCTGCGGTCTGTTTGACGAGGCCATCGTCTCCGACCTCAACGCCCCCTCGGCGGAGGATCGCCAGGCGGTGGACTCGGCCATGGAGAACGCCGACGTGGTCATCTCCACCGCCTCCCTGGTCTACCTCGACGCGGAGACGGTGAACTGGCTGGTGGACGCCTTCGCCCGGGGCAAGGGCGAGGGCTACATGCTGGTGAACTTCCTGAACCCCTTCGCTCTGGAAAAGACCGACGAGACCAAGCGGGCGCTGCTGGAGAAGCTGGACTTCGTCGGCAGCATGGCCTCGCGCCATCGCCGCATGTCCGAGCTGGAGCAGGAGAACTACCCCGGTGAGGACTGGTCCCTGCTGGAGATCTGGGTCCTGCGCCGCCGCGGCTAGGATCCTGGTGCCCGCCGCCGCCCGGCGGCGGGTCTTTTACCTTCCTCTCCCTTTTCCCTTCCCCGCGACTAGGCCGAGACCGCCGATAGCGGCTGCTCCGAGGTCGCTTCCTGGACGCGCTGCAGGCCGTCGGGATGCTGCGACTGCCAGCGCCATACGTCCTCGCACATCCGGTCCAGTCCGAATTCCGCACGCCAGCCCAGGAGCCGGTGGGCCAGGCCGGGATCGGCGTAGCAGGCGGCAACATCCCCCGGACGGCGCTCGGCCATGGTGCAGGGGACGGGCCGGCCGCTGGCCGTCTCGAAGGCGCGAATGACCTCCAGCACCGAGTAGCCGCGGCCGGTACCCAGGTTCACCGTCAGCTCCTCGCCGCGGGGTTGGTTGCGGAGGTAGTCCAGGGCGGCGACGTGGGCGCGGGCGAGGTCGACCACGTGGATGTAGTCGCGGACCCCGGTGCCGTCGGCGGTAGGGTAGTCATCTCCGAAGACGCTTACCGACTCCCGCCGGCCCACGGCGGTGGCCGCGACGATGGGCATGAGGTTGTTGGGCATCCCCAGGGGGTCCTCGCCGATGAGGCCGCTGGGATGGGCGCCGACCGGATTGAAGTAGCGCAGCAGCCCCACCCGCCAGTCGGGGTCGGCCACGCGCAGATCGCGCAGGCTCTCCTCGATGAAGAGCTTGGAGCGGCCGTAGGGGTTGGTGGGCCGCTTCAGCGGCGCGGTCTCCGGAATGGGGAGCTCGTCGGGGTCGCCGTAGACGGTGGCCGAGGAGGAGAAGACCAGATTCTTGACGCCGAACTCCGCCATGACCTCGGCGAGGACCAGGGTGGAGCCGATGTTGGCATCGAAATAGGTCAGCGGCATCGCGACCGATTCCCCCACCGCCTTGAGGCCGGCGAAGTGGATGACGGCGTCGATGCGGTGGGCGGAGAAGAGGGCGGTGAGGGCGTCACGGTTACGTAGGTCCAGCTCGAACACCGGCAGGGGGTGGCCCGTGATCTGCTCCACGCGACCGGCCACCTCCCGGTGGGAGTTGCTGAAGTTGTCCACTACCACCACGTCGTGCCCTGCCTCCATCAGTTCCACGCAGGTGTGGGAGCCGATGTAGCCGGTACCGCCGGTAACGAGGATGGTCACGATTGCCTCCGGGTGGTTGGGGAATGGGCCGAGTATCGGAGAGCGCGGATGGGGCGGGGAGGGGGCGAGGGTGCGTTCGCTCATTCACCGTCCGGTGGTGGCCTGCCGGCTGCCGAAAACGGCGTGATATGGCCAGATATGGTGCAAGGGGCGGGCGGGGACGTGGGACAATGGGCGCTCGCCCATTGAACGGGAGGGGCCATGGCCCAGTTCGTTGCATCCTTTCTGCTACCGGTCTCCCTGGTAGCCCTGCTGGGGCTGGTCGGGGCGTTCCTGGCCTGGCGCGGCCGGGGCCGGGCGGGTGCGCTGGTAATGGTGGGTGCGGTGGCTCTGCTGCTGGCGCTGGGCTCCCGGCCCGTTTCCGGGTGGCTGGTGGCGCCGCTGGAGCGCGCCTATCCGCCGGTAACTGAGACCGAGCGATTGGCCGGTATCGAGTACGTCATGGTCCTGGGGGCGGGCCACGATCCCGAGCCGGGGCTGCCGGTGACCGCGCAGCTCCCGGCCACCGCTACGGCCCGCCTGGTGGAGGGGATACGGCTGCAGCGTGCCCTGCCGGGGAGTCGTCTGGTCCTGTCCGGAGGCGGTGAGCCGGCACCCAGCGCGGTTACCAGCGGGGCAGTGGCCCGGGCGCTGGGAGTCGCGGCGGAGGACCTGGTGCTTCTGCCGGGAACGGTGAATACCCGGGACGAGGCGGTCCGGGCGGCGGCGGAACTGGACAGCCGGCGCCTGGTGCTGGTGACCTCGGCCTCGCACATGCCCCGGGCCATGGCCCTTTTCCAGGGAGCCGGACTGGACCCCGTGGCCGCGCCCACCCGCTATCGGGCCCCGCGGGAGGCGGATCGCTGGCGGGCACGCTATCTGCGCCCCCAGGCCCGTGGGCTGCATACCAGCGAGCGCGCCTTCTACGAATATCTCGGGCTGGCCTGGTCCTGGCTGCGCGGGGATCTCGATTGAGCCCGATTCGCCGTCCTCCTTTCCCGCCGGTCAGTTCCGGTCCTCGTGCGAATCTTCGACCTCCCGTATCATTCCATTAACGAATGTCAGTAATGGCCGGACCCATGGAACCCTCGGAGGGAGTCGGGCGTGTCTCCTGGAGGGGGGCCGCCCGGGGGCGGTTCAGCGCATAGGAAGGACTCGTGGACGCCTACATCATTCCACCACTGATCAGCCTGGCCCTCGCGGTGGCGCTCATCCTCGCCCTGGATGAGCCCGCGCGGGAGCTGGGTCTGGTGGACCGCCCCGGGGGACGCAAGAAGCATGCGGAGCCGGTGCCGCTCATCGGGGGGCTGGCGGTGGTCATTGCCTTCGCCGGCGGGGTGCTCCTGGTGGACGGGCCGTTGCGGGATTACGCCGCCCTGTTCGCCGGCCTCGGTCTGCTGCTGGTTACCGGGCTGGTGGATGATGCCCAGGATATGCGCAGCACCACCAAGCTGATGCTGCAGTTCGTCGCGGCGGCGCTGGTAGTGGGGTGGGGTGGCCTGGTCATCAGTGATCTCGGCGTCTTCATCCCCGGCGAGCGGCTGGAACTCTCCGCCTGGGCCATTCCCCTGACGCTCTTCGCCATGGTCGGTTTCATCAATGCCCTGAACATGATGGACGGGGCGGACGGCCTGGCCGGCGGCATCTCCCTGGCCATGCTGGGCTGGCTGGTGGTGGCCGCGCATCTTTCCGGCCTCCCGGTGACCACGGCGGTGGCGGCCACCCTGGCCGCCGCGGTGGTCGGCTTTCTGCTGTTCAACATGCGCCACCCGGGACGGCCGCGGGCCTCCATCTTCCTCGGGGATGCCGGGAGCATGGCGCTGGGGCTGGCCATCGGCTGGCTGGCTCTGGAGGTTCTCATGGCGCCGGGGCGGGCAGTGTCGCCGGCCGGCATGGCATGGGTCCTGGCGCTCCCGGCGGTGGATACCCTGAGCCTCATGATCCGCCGGGTCCTCAAGGACCAGAGCCCGTTTCGCGCCGACCGCGAGCACCTCCACCACATCTTCCTGCGCGCCGGTTATACCGTGGGCGAGACCAGTGCGCTGCTGCTGCTGCTTACCGTGGTGCTCGGCGGGATCGGGATCATGGGATCGGTGGTCGGGGTGCCCGATCCAATCCTCTACGCCGGCCTCCTGGGCCTGGTCGTCGGCCATCTGGTCTTCATCCGCCGCGCCTGGCGGACGGCCCGCGCCCTGCGTCGGCTCCACCAGTGGTCGGGCTCCGCCCCCATGACCTGGCCGGTGCGCTGTGCCGACGGTGCCGAGACCTCGTGCGCCGTCCCGCCGGTCACCGGCTGGCGGCGCTGGCTCGCGCTGGGCGGTCTCTACGTCATGCTCTTCTCCCTGCCCTTCCACGAGACCGGGCTGGAGGTGGGTTTCGCCGCCCTGGCCGCAGCCACCCTCGCCAGTCTGCCCACGTTTGCCGCGGACCTGCGGCGGCTTCCGGTGGCCTGGCTGGTGCTGGGCCTGTCGGTCTACATCACCCTGCGCGGTGGCCTCTTCGGGGAGAGCTCGCAGCTGGTGTGGAGCGAGTACCTCTGGATCAGCGGCCTCGCCGCCCTGCCGGTGGGCTGGTGGCTGGCCGGGGCGCGCTGGCACTGGCTGCCGCTCTTCCTGGTCCTGGTAGCCGGCTGGTCGGCGGCCTTCGCCCTCCAGGCCGACTGGGCGGCGCTCATGGTGGGTGACCTCGCCAATCCCCTGGAGTGGGGGTCCCCCGCCGTCATCGGCTCCCTGGCCGCGCTGCTTGCCGTGGCGCTGCTGGGGGCGATGGTCTCCGCCTTCCAGCGGCTGGGCTGCGGCTGGCGGCCGACGGCGATGCTGGTGGTCTTCGGCGGCGTGACTGTCAGTGCCCTGGTGGTGCTGGCCGGCACCGGCTACACCACCGCGTGGCTGGCGGCCCTGGCGGGCGTCCTGACCATGGCGGTGGCTGCCGTCCTCTACGGCCTGAACCGGCGCCACTGGATGGGCCTGGCCGGGGGCACCGCCCTGGCCGTGGGAGTGGTCGTTGCCACCTGGTCGGTGGTAGGGGCGTCGGAAGGGGATGGCAGCGGCGGCCTGGCCAACTCCGTGGCCGCCGCCGGCCTCCACATCGAGGGCGAGAAGGCCGCGGCTACCGAACTCTACCCGGCGGTGGCCGAGCGACTGACCATCTGGGAGCGCACGGTCGAGGCCGTATCCCGGGCCCCCTGGCTGGGTCCTGCCGAGGCGGGCCCCTTCACGGCGGAAGAGGGCTACGTGCATCTCCAGTCCGCCTACGGGAGCATTGCCCTGGACTTCGGCCTCGTGGGCCTGGTCCTCTTCCTGCTGCTGGTGGGCGTGCTCCTCCGCGATGCCGTCCTGATGGCCCGCCATCGCCTGTGGGCGGCAGTCTGGGTGGTCGCCATACTCGGCGTGAGTGGCAGTCTCGGGGCGCTGCTGCTGCTGTCGGTCCAGATCCACGCCACGCCCGGGCGTGCCCTGGTGGCCCTGGTGGCGTCGGTCTACTTTGCGGCCGCCTTCCAGCGGCGCTGGTTCGAAGGGAACTCCGGAGGGCGACGGACGGGGTCCGGGGGCGAGGAGCTGCCCCCCGGGGTGGCCCGCCTTACCGCCTGGCGTGACGCCGCCTGATCGCCGCCGCGGGGTAGCGGCCCCGCCCCCTGACAGCGTAGGATCGGGGGGTTCGACCGCGGAGAGCGAAATGGCCGGCAAGACCCTCTACGACAAGCTCTGGGACGCCCACGTGGTGGCCACCGACCCGGATGGCACCGCGCTTCTCTATATCGACCGCCACCTGGTCCACGAGGTCACCTCGCCCCAGGCCTTCGAGGGTCTGCGCCTGGCGGGGCGGCGGCCGTGGCACGCGGAGAGTGTCCTGGCGACCCCGGACCACAACGTCCCCACTACCGACCGGGCGCAGGGAATCACCGACGCCACCTCGCGGATCCAGGTGGAGACGCTGGATGACAACTGCGCCGAATACGGCATCACCGAATTCCGGATGGACGATATCCGTCAGGGCATCGTCCACGTTATCGGTCCGGAGGAGGGCGCCACGCTCCCCGGCATGACCGTGGTCTGCGGCGACTCCCACACCTCCACTCACGGCGCCTTCGGCTGCCTGGCCCACGGTATCGGCACCTCCGAGGTGGAGCATGTCCTGGCCACCCAGTGCCTGTGGCAGTCCAAGTCGAAGAACATGCAGGTGCGGGTGGAGGGCCACGTGGGCCCGGGCGTCACCGCCAAGGACATCGTCCTCCACATCATCGGCACCATCGGTACTGCGGGCGGGACCGGCTCGGCCATCGAGTTCGCGGGCGAGGCCATCCAGGACCTCTCCGTGGAGGGCCGGATGACCGTCTGCAACATGGCCATCGAGGCCGGCGCCCGGGCCGGCATGGTGGCGGTGGACGACAAGACCATCGACTACTTCCGCGATCGGCCCTATGCGCCCGCCGGCGAGCAGTGGGACCAGGCGGTGGCCGCCTGGCGGGACCTGCACAGCGACCCGGATGCCGAGTTCGATCGGGTGGTGCGCATTGATGCTGCCGCCATCGAGCCCCAGGTCTCCTGGGGGACCTCGCCGGAGATGGTCGCCGGTGTCGACGGGGTGGTGCCCGATCCGGCCGACGCCGCCGACGCCGTTCAGCGCGACGGCTGGCAGCGCGCCCTGGAATACATGGCGCTGGAGCCCGGTACGCCGATCACCGCCATCCGCCCGGACCGGATCTTCATCGGCTCCTGCACCAACTCCCGCATCGAGGACCTGCGTGCCGCCGCCGAGGTGGTGCGCGGCCGGCGGGTGGCCGACTCCGTCACCCAGGCCATGGTGGTCCCCGGCTCCGGGCTGGTGAAGCAGCAGGCGGAGGCCGAGGGGCTGGACCGGATCTTCACCGAGGCCGGCTTCGAGTGGCGCGCCCCGGGCTGCTCCATGTGCCTGGCCATGAATGCCGATCGGCTGGAGCCGGGGGAGCGCTGCGCCTCCACCTCCAACCGCAATTTCGAGGGCCGGCAGGGCCAGGGGGGGCGGACCCACCTGGTGAGCCCGGCCATGGCCGCCGCCGCGGCGGTCTTCGGCCACTTCGTCGACGTGAGGGAGCTGTAGGATGGAGGCCCTGACCCACCACCAGGGGCTCGTGGCCCCGCTGGACCGCGCCAACGTGGATACCGACGCCATCATCCCGAAGCAGTTTCTGAAGTCGGTGAAGCGCACCGGTTTCGGCCCCAATCTCTTCGACGAGTGGCGCTATCTGGACCACGGCGAGCCGGGCCAGGACCACAGCCAGCGCCGGGAGAACCCGGACTTCGTTCTCAACCAGCCGCGCTATCGGGGGGCATCCATCCTCCTGGCGCGGGAGAACTTTGGCTGCGGCAGTTCCCGGGAACACGCCCCCTGGGCGCTGGCCGACTACGGCTTCCGGGTGATCATCGCCCCGAGCTTCGCCGACATCTTCTACAACAACTGCTTCAAGAACGGCCTGCTGCCGGTGGTCCTGGACGCGGAGACGGTGGACCGGCTCTTCCGCGAGACCGCGGCCACCGAGGGCTACGAGCTGACGGTGGACCTGGCGGCGCAGACCGTCACCACCCCCGGTGGCGAGGCCATCCCCTTCGAGGTGGACCCGGCGCGCAAGCGCCGTCTGCTGGAGGGGCTGGACGACATCGGCCTGACCCTGGAATACGCCGACGCCATCCGCGCCTACGAGGCGCGCCGGCGGGAAGAGGCGCCCTGGCTCTTCGCCGGCATTCGCGACAACGGTTAACGGGAGATCCCATGACGCAACAGATCCTGGTCCTGCCCGGGGATGGTATCGGCCCCGAGATCGTCACCGAGGCGGTGAAGGTCCTGGACGCCCTCCGCGATCGCCACGGCCTGGACATCACCACCGTGGAGGGGCTGGTGGGCGGCGCCGCCTACGAGGCCGAGGGCCACCCGCTGCCCGAGGAGACCCTGCAGATGGCGCGCGAGTCGAACGCGGTGCTCCTGGGCGCGGTGGGCGGCCCGCAGTGGGAGGCCCTGGACCGCCCCCTGCGCCCGGAGCAGGGCCTGCTGGGGCTGCGCTCGGAGCTCGAGCTCTTCGCCAATCTCCGGCCCGCCATCCTCTATCCCCAGCTCGCCGAGGCCTCCACCCTCAAGCCGGAGGTGGTGGCCGGGCTGGACATCATCATCGTCCGCGAGCTCACCGGCGGGATCTACTTCGGTCAGCCGCGGGGCGTGCGGACTAACGCCGCGGGCGAGCGCGAGGGCTACAACACCTTCGTCTACAGCGAGTCGGAGATCCGGCGCATCGGCCGGGTCGCCTTCGAGACGGCGCGGCGCCGGGGCGGCCGGCTCTGCTCCGTGGACAAGGCCAACGTCCTGGAGGCCACCGAGCTCTGGCGCCAGGTGATCACCGAACTGCACGCCGAGTATCCCGACGTGGAGCTCTCCCACATGTACGTGGACAACGCCGCCATGCAGCTGGTGCGCGAGCCCAAGCAGTTCGACGTGGTGGTCACCTCCAACATGTTCGGCGACATCCTCTCCGATGCCGCCGCCCAGCTCACCGGCTCCATCGGCATGCTGCCCTCGGCCTCCCTGAACGCCGATGGTACCGGCATGTACGAGCCCATCCACGGCTCGGCGCCGGACATCGCCGGTCAGGGTGCGGCCAATCCCCTGGCCACCATCCTCTCCGTGGCCATGATGCTGCGCCACTCCCTGGGCGCGCCGGCACTGGCCGACGCCGTCGAGGCCGCCGTGGGCCGGGTCCTGGACGGCGGTCTGCGGACCCCGGACATCCACTACGCCGGCACCACGCGCGCCACCACCGCCGAGATGGGTGATGCCGTGGTGGCGGAGCTCAAGCAGTGAAGGAGACGGACATGAAGCGCGTAGGCATCGTGGGCTGGCGCGGCATGGTGGGTTCGGTCCTCACCGAGCGCATGCGCGCCGAGGGCGACTTTGACCACTTCGAGCCGGTCTTCTTCTCCACCTCCCGGGCCGGCGGTACCGGGCCGGACATCGGCCGGGAGACCCCGCCGGTGGCCGACGCCAACGACGTCGACGCCCTGGCGGCCATGGATATCATCGTCACCACCCAGGGTGGGGACTACACCACGACCCTGCATCGGGCGCTGCGCCAGGCGGGCTGGAAGGGCCACTGGATCGACGCCGCCTCCACCCTGCGCATGGCCGAGGAGAGCCTCATCGTCCTCGACCCGGTGAACCGCGACGTGATCGAGCAGGGTATCCACAACGGGGTGCGCGACTTCGTCGGCGGCAACTGCACCGTCAGCCTCATGCTCATGGCCATCGGCGGCCTCTTCCGCCAGGGCCTGGTGGAGTGGGTGAGCCCCATGACCTACCAGGCCGCCTCTGGCTCCGGCGCCCGCCACATGCGCGAGCTGCTGGAGCAGATGGGGGCGCTCCACGGCGCCGTGGCCGACGAGCTCGCCGATCCGGCCAGTGCCATCCTTGCCATCGACCGCCAGGTCACCGACACCCTGCGCAGCGATGCGCTGCCCACCGAGAACTGGGGCTTCCCCCTGGCCGGCAGCCTGCTGCCCTGGCTGGATGCCGAGATGGCCTCCGGCCAGAGCAAGGAGGAGTGGAAGGCCGAGGTGGAGACCAACAAGATCCTCGGCCGCCAGGGCGATCCCATCCCCATCGACGGCCTCTGCGTGCGGGTGGGGGCCATGCGTTCCCACAGCCAGGCGCTGACCATCAAGCTTACCCGGGATGCGCCGCTGGACGAGGTCGAGGCCATCCTGGGGGAGGCCAACGACTGGGTCTCCGTGGTTCCCAACGAGAAGGAGGCGAGCCTGAGCCGGCTCACTCCCGCGGCGGTCACCGGCACCCTGGACGTGCCGGTGGGCCGGCTGCGGAAGCTCTCCATGGGGGGCGAGTACCTCTCCGCCTTCACCGCCGGCGACCAGCTCCTGTGGGGCGCCGCCGAGCCCCTGCGCCGGACCCTGCGTATCCTCCTGGAGGCCGAATGAGCGCACGGGCCGAACCCATCACCGGCGGGACCCTGGCGCTGGTGGGGGATGGCCCCGCCGCCGAGGCCATCCTGGAGGGGCTGGCGGAGACCGGCTGGACCCCCGAGCGCATCGAGGTGCTTGCCGCGAACCCGGAGCCCGGAGCGACCCTGGCCGGCGGTGGCCGCAGCGTCGACGTCACCCCGGTGGCGGACTTCGACTTCTCCGTCGCCGATATCGCCATCTTCGTGGACGACCCGGCCTGTGCCGAGGCCTTCGCTGCTCCCGCGGCCGAGGCCGGCTGCTCGGTCATCGAGGCCACCGGCCTCCTGGCCGAGCGCCAGGAGGTGCCGCTGGCGGTGGCCGGGCTCGACGTGGAAGGCGTCCTGGCCGATGCCATCGATTCCGGCCTCGTGGCGGTCCCGCCGGCCCCGGCGGCGCTGCTCGCCCGCCTGCTGGTGCCGCTCCATCGGGCGGGCGGGCTGCACGCGGTGGATGCCACCGCCCTGCGCGGCATGGGGGCCTTCGGCGGTGCCGCGGTGGAGGAGCTGGCCGGGCAGACGGCCGGCCTGCTCAACGCCCAGGAGCGCGAGCCGGAGTACTTCGATGCCCCCATCGCCTTCAACCTCCTGCCGGAGCCGGGCCTGGATGACGGCTCTGCCGGCGTCGAGGCGGCCATGGCGGAGACGGTGCGCCGGCTGCTGGAGACCGAGACCCTGCCGGTAACGGCGTCGGCCGTGCGGGTTCCGGTCTTCCACGGCGACGGACTGGCGCTCCACCTCACCCTGGACGAACCCCTGAGCCCGGAGGGCGCTGCGGAGGTCCTGCGCGAGGCCGGCATCACTGCCGCCGCCGGCCCGCTGGGTCCGGATCCGAGGACCGTGGGCGAGGGGGGCGGGATCCACGTCGGACGGCTGCGTACGGCCCCTGACGATTCCCGTCGCCTTGCCCTCTGGGCCGTGGCCGATCCGGTCAAGGGTCTGGTGGCCGCCTCGGCCCTGGCTGTGGTCGCGCTGCTGGCGCGAGAACTCCTGGATTGAGGGGAGTTCCGGGTTTGGCCCCGGGTGCCCGCGTCGGATATAGTTAGCGGAGATTCCCGAGGTCCTTTCGCAGAACATGGACGTAAACTGCTGAAAGAGGGCCTCGCTCGACAGGGAAAGGAGGCAACGTGAGGGCAAGCGCGGCAATCCTGGCGCTGGTGGGGCTCCTGACCCCACTGGCCGCCGCGGGGGTCGAGCTCGGCGAGATCGAACTCGACTCCTACATCGACGAACCCTTCGAGGGCCGGATCGAACTGCACGACGTCGGGCGTGATGAGTTCGACCGGCTCCGTGCCCGCCTTGCGCCTGAGGCGAGTTTCCGCGCTGCCGGCATGGAGCGTACGCCCAGCGCGCGGGCGCTGGACTTCGAACCGGTCTGGGAGGATGGCAGCGCCCATCTCCGGGTGACTACCTCCCGCCCGGTGACCCGGAGCTTCCTGGACTTCCTGGTGGAATTGGAGTGGCCGGCGGGCCGTCAGGTGCGCGGCTACACGGTCCTGCTGGATCCCCCCGATACGACCGATGAAGAGCCGGCCGCAGTGGATGCGCCCGCGGCTTCTTCGGAGGCTGCCAGCGAGGGCCGTGGAGCAACGACCCTGGAATACGGCCGGGTCGAGGAGGGGGATCGTCTCTGGACCATCGCCCAGGAGCTGCGCCAGCGCATCGAGGAGGAGGTCACTACGGAGCAGGTGGCCATGGCGCTGCTCCGGGACAACCCCGAAGCCTTCCAGGGCGGGAACGTCAACCGGCTCATGGCCGGCTACGTCCTGCGGATCGACGAAGCCGATTCCATCCGCGGGGTCGGTGCCGAGGAGGCCGAGACGGAGTTCTGGCGTCAGTACCGGGCCTGGCAGGATTTTCGGCAGGAGCGCGCCGGACAGGCTACCCGGCGACCCTCCCGGGAGAGCGACGCTTCGGCCGGGGAGTCGGCGCAAGCCGGTGAGGGTGCGGCCGAGGCGGGCGATGCCACCGAAGGGCAGCGCGCCCCCGGCGGTCTGACTCTGGAGGGACCCGAGGCCATGGCCTCGGGCGAGTCGGAGATGCCCCGCGGTGGAGAGGACGAGGCCGCCGGTGATGCCCGGGTCCAGGAGCTGCAGGACGAGCTGGATGCCGCGCTGGCCGAGGCGGAGGAGCGCCGCGAGGGCAACGAGGCGCTGCGCGAACGCCTGGCCGCCATGGAGGAGCAGCTCCAGTCCATGGAGCGGCTGCTGGAGTTCGACAGCTCCGAGCTTGCCGCCCTGCAGGAGGGCCGGGACGAGGAGGCGACGACGGACGAGCTGGCGCTCTTCCTGGACCTGCTCAACCGCCACCCGCAGTGGGTCGGGGTGGCCGGCGGCCTCTTCATCCTGCTACTGGCCCTGGTCTGGGTCGCCGCCCGGCGCCATTCCGGAGGCAGTGGCGAGGCGGAAGCCGAGCCCCGCCCGCGTCGGGTACGTTCCGAGGAAGAGCATGCCGAGGCCGAAGCGCAGGCCCCCCGGTCCGAGGACCCGGTGACCGAGGCCGACATCTACTTCTCCATGGGGCGCTACGCCGAGGCGGTGGAGGTCCTGGAGAAGGCGGTGGCCCACCATCCGCGCCACGCCGAGTACCGGCGCCGGCTGGCCGAACTCCACCACGCCCACGGCAATCGCGAGGCCTTCCTGCGCGAGGCGCGTTCCATGCGCCAGGATCTGGGGGAGAGCGCCCCCATGGAGTGGGCCCGGGTTGCGGCCCTGGGGGCGACCATGGCCCCGGACGATCCCCTCTTTGCCCAGCCGGACAGCGACCCCGAACCGGCCACGGCCGCCGAGGCGGACTCCGGGGCCGAACCGGTCTCCGAGGCGCCGTCCGCGCCCGTCGGCTCCGAGCCGGGCCGGGAAGACGAGGGCGATGGGGACGAAGAGCGCATCGACGCCAGCCTGGAAGACGAATTCGCCGAGCTCATGGGCGAGGGTGACCATCAGGCGGAGTGGGACGAGACCCTGACCGGGGTGGAGACCTCCCCCGAGCCGATGCCGGAAGCGACCTCCGCGGAGGAGCCGGAGAGCCCGTCCGGCGAGGTCGACGAGGCGGCGCCCATCGAGCTGGACACGGAGAAGGACGAGGAGGTGGCCGGCCCCGGTACTACGGAGCCCGGGCCGACGGGTGCGGGTGAGCCGGCCGCCACGGAGCAGACCGAACTGGAGGAGATCCCGGTGGTCGATCTCGACCTGGCCGAGGACTGGGTGGAGGAGACGCCGGAGAACGCCTTTGCCCATGCCGAGGAGGCGACGGCCAGCTCGGAAGCCGCCGCGGAGGGCGAGGCCGAGTCTCCGATTATCGACCTCGCCGAGCCCGAGGAGGGAGAGGCGTCCGGGAGGGGCTCCGGGGAAGCGGCTGTCCCCATGGATGCCGACGAGCTGGAGACGGCCTATAACGACCTGATGGCCGACGAGGCCGCGGAGGCCACGGCAGAGCCGGAACCTGAACCTGAACCCGAGCCCGAGCCCGAGCCCGAGCCGGAGCCGGCACCAACCCCGGGCCCCGAATCCGAACGGCCCGCCGCACCCGAGGCCGGTCCCGCCGAGGACGAAGCGCCCGAGGGACTGCATCCGCTGGAGGCGGACGAGAGTGCCGCCTGGGACGAGTTCGAGGACGACGTCGCCGACCTCCTCAACGATGTCGACGAGGTGGGCACCAAGCTGGATCTCGCTCGGGCCTACATCGACATGGGCGATGCCGAGGGCGCCCGCGGGATCCTCGAAGAGGTGGTGGAGGAGGGCAGCGAGGAGCAGCAGCAGGAGGCGCGGTCGCTCCTCGACCAGAGCCAGGGCTGAGGCCTTGGACCCGGTCATCCGTATCCTCACCTTTCTGGTGGTCGCGGCCGGCGCCGCCAGCGGCCGGACGGCGGCGGTGTTTGCCGCCGCGGCCCTGGTGGCCGCGGGTCTCCTTGCCGCCCGGCCAGCGCCGCGGCCGGTCCTGCGCCCCCTTATGCGCCTCAAGTGGGTCGCCCTGGCCCTGGCGATCTTCTATGCCTGGGGCTCCCCGGGCCACCTCCTTCTGCCGGCCCTTGGCGGCTGGTCGCCCACCGTCGAGGGGCTGACCGAGGCGGCCATCCGCCTGGCTGGCCTGGCCAGCGTCGCCGTCGGCGCTGGCCTGCTCATGGAGACCACCGCCACCGCCTCCCTCGTGGCGGCCATCGCCTGGCTCGCCACCCCGTTGCAGGGGCTGGGGCTGGAACGCGATCGCCTCGCCCTGCGCCTGGTCCTGGTCATGGAGTGGGCGACGGCCCTGCGCCAGCGGCCGCTGCCGACGGTCACCGCCACCGGCCGCGTCGCCCGCGCGGCCGAGCTGGCCATCGCCCACCTGCGCGAGACCCTGGCGTGGGCCGAGACCGGGCCGGCGACCCCGTGGACGCTGCCGGCGACGGACTGGCCGCCGCTGCGACAGTGGGGCTGGCCACTGGGGGCGCTGGTCCTGATTACGGCGGCCCTGCTGGCCTTCCCCTGAGGCGGTTGCACCCCGGGCCGGCGTGGTCGAGGATCCGCGATTCCATTCAGGCGGGAGCAGAGCATGACGCGCTGGGCAGCGGCAGTGGAGTACGACGGCTCGCCCTACTGCGGCTGGCAGATCCAGGACGGGCAGCCCTCGGTACAGGCCGAGGTAGAGGCGGCGCTGTCGAAGGTCGCCGACCGGCCGGTGGCGGTACAGTGCGCCGGGCGGACCGATACCGGCGTCCACGCCACCGGCCAGGTCATCCACTTCGATACCGACGCCGACCGCGAGGAGCGGGCCTGGGTCTTCGGCGGCAATGCCAATCTGCCGCCCTCGATCTCGATACGCTGGGCGCGGCCGGTGGCCGATGACTTCAATGCCCGCTTCTCCGCCGTGGCCCGGCGCTACCGCTACATCATCGCCAACCGCGATGTCCGCCCGGCCATTCTCCACCGGCGCGTGGTCTGGGACCGCCGCCCCCTGGACGCCGAGGCCATGGCGCGGGCGGCGGCCCCCCTCATGGGCACCCACGACTTCACCTCCTACCGGGCGGTGGCCTGCCAGGCGAAGAGCCCGGTGCGGACCGTCCACGAATTCACCGTCCAGCGCCGGGGGGCGTTCATCCATATCGACGTGGAGGCCAACGCCTTTCTCCACCACATGATCCGGACCTTCGCCGGGACGCTGATGGCCGTGGGGGCCGGGGAGGCGGACGAGGACTGGCCCCGACGGGTCCTGGAGGCGCGGGATCGGAGGGTGGCCGGCATGACCGCCCGACCCGGCGGCCTCTATCTCACGGCGGTCCGCTACCCCGACGAGTTCGGCCTGCCGGAGCTTTCCGGGGATCCCGGCCTCTGGTAGGCTTGCTCGATCATGCGCGTACGCACCAAGATCTGCGGCCTGACCACTCCCGACGATGCCGCCGCGGCGGTGGCCGCCGGGGCCGACGCCATCGGACTGGTCTTCCACGACCCGAGCCCGCGGGCGGTGGAGCCCGAGGCCGCCGCGGCCATCGTCGCCGCCCTGCCGCCCTTCGTGACGGTGGTGGGGCTGTTCGTGGACCCCGAGCCGGCGGCGGTGGAGACGGTGATGCAGCAGGTCCCGCTGGATCGGCTGCAGTTTCACGGTGACGAGCCGGAGGCGCTCTGTCGCGCCTTCGGCCGGCCCTACATCAAGGCGGTGCGCATGCGCGCCGATATCGACCTGGCGGCCGTAATGGCCGCCCATCCCGCCGCCAGCGGCTTCCTCCTGGACGCCTGGCGGCCGGATCGCGCCGGCGGCACCGGCGAGGCCTTCGACTGGGACCGGGTTCCGAGCCAGCGACCGCGGCCCATCATCCTGGCCGGCGGCCTGGAACCGGACAACGTGGCGATGGCGGTGCAACGGGTTGCCCCCTGGGCCGTGGATGTCAGCTCCGGTGTGGAATCCCTCCCCGGCCGGAAGGACCCGGCCCGCATGCAGGCCTTCATCAGCGAGGTTCAACGTGGCACAACCGACTGATCCGGCGGTGGACTGGGCCGCCTTCCCCGACGACCGGGGCCACTTCGGCCGCTACGGCGGCTGTTTCGTCTCCGAGACCCTCATGGAGCCGCTGGACGAGCTCCGCCGCGCCTGGGCCGAGGTGCGCGGGGACGACGCCTTCTGGCAGGAGCTCCAGCGCGACCTGCGCGACTACGTGGGCCGGCCGACGCCGCTCTACCTGGCCGGGAACCTGACCCGCGCCGCCGGCGGCGCGCGGATCTACCTCAAGCGCGAGGACCTGGCCCACACCGGTGCCCACAAGATCAATAACACCGTGGGCCAGGCGCTGCTCGCCAAGCGCCTGGGCAAGACCCGGATCATCGCCGAGACCGGCGCCGGCCAGCACGGCGTGGCCACTGCCACCGTGGCCGCGCGGCTGGGCCTGGAGTGCGTGGTCTACATGGGGGCCGACGACGTCCAGCGGCAGATGGCCAACGTCTACCGCATGCGGCTGCTGGGTGCCGAGGTGGTGCCGGTGGAGTCGGGCTCGCGCACCCTCAAGGACGCCCTGAACGAGGCCATGCGCGACTGGGTGACGCGCATCGACGACACCTTCTACATCATCGGTACCGTGGCCGGGCCCCATCCCTATCCCGAGATGGTCCGCCACTTCCAGGCGATCATCGGCTGCGAGGCCCACGAGCAGATCCGCGAGGCCGAGGGGCGCATGCCGGATGCGCTGGTCGCCTGCGTCGGCGGCGGTTCCAACGCCATCGGCCTGTTCCATCCCTTCCTGTCCGAGTCGGAGGTGGCCATGTACGGGGTCGAGGCCGGCGGCGAGGGCATGGAGAGCGGCCGCCACTCCGCGCCGCTCACCGCCGGTCGGCCCGGGGTGCTCCACGGCAACCGGACCTACCTCATGGAGGACGAGAACGGCTGGATCATGGATACCCACTCCATCTCCGCCGGCCTGGACTATCCCGGCGTCGGTCCCGAACACGCGTGGCTCAAGGACATCGGCCGGGTCAACTACGTGACGGTGACCGACGAGGAGGCCCTGGCCGCCTTCCACGAGCTCTCCCGCACCGAGGGGATCATCCCGGCCCTGGAGTCCAGCCACGCCCTGGCCTGGGCGCGCAAGCTGGCCCCCGAGCTGGGGCCGGACGGGGTCATGGTGGTCAACCTCTCCGGACGCGGGGACAAGGACATCGCCACCGTGGCGCGGCTGGAGGGCTACGACCTATGACCGCCGAGCGCATCGAGCAGCGATTCGCCGAGCGGGCCGCGGCCGGCCGGCGCGCCCTGGTCCCCTATATCACGGCCGGGGACCCGACCGCCGGGACCACGGTCCCGCTGATGCACGAGCTGGTGGCCGCCGGGGCCGACCTGCTGGAGGTGGGTATCCCCTTCTCCGACCCCATGGCCGACGGGCCGGTGATCCAGCGCGCCCACGAGCGTGCCCAGGCCGGTGGTACCGGGCTGCGCCGGGTTCTGGAGATGGTGGCCGAATTCCGCCGCCAGGATACGGCGACGCCGGTGGTCCTCATGGGCTATCTCAATCCGGTGGAGGCCATGGGCTACGCCGCCTTTGCCGAGGCGGCCACCGCCGCCGGCGTGGACGGGGTGCTCACGGTGGATCTGCCGCCGGAAGAGGCGGAGGACGATGCCCTTCCGGCCTTCCACGCCGCCGGTCTGGCACCCATCTTCCTGGTCTCGCCCACCACGACCCCGGCGCGCATGGAGACCGTCTGCCGCCAGGGCAGGGGCTTTATCTACTACGTGGCCATCAAGGGCGTCACCGGTGGCGCCGGGCCCGATCTCGGCGGCCTGGGCGAGCGGGTGGCCTCGGTCCGCGCCGCCACCGCGCTGCCGGTGGGGGTCGGTTTCGGCATCAAGGATGCGGAGACCGCCGCCGCCGTGGGTCAGGTGGCCGATGCCGTGGTCGTCGGAAGCGCCCTGGTGGCACGCATGGAGGCGCTGGTCAACGATCCGGCCTCCATCCCCGCGGCAGTGGCCGGGGAGATCACCGCCATGCGCGCCGCCCTGGACGGGCTGGAGAATCCGGCCGCACCGGACACGAATCAGGAGGCTTCGAAATGAGCTGGTTCCGCAATCTCGCCTCGCGCATCCGCACCGACAGCGCCGGCAAGAAGGCCCAGGTCCCGGAGGGGATCTGGACCCAGTGCCCCGGGTGCAGCGCCACGCTCTACCGCCCGGAGCTGGACCGCAATCAGGAGGTCTGCCCCAAGTGCGGGCACCACATGCGCATCGGGGCGCGCAAGCGCCTGGACCTCTTCCTGGATGCCGAGGGGCGCGAGGAGATCGGTGCCGAGCTGGAGCCGGTGGACGCCCTGCGTTTCCGCGACAGCAAGAAGTACAAGGACCGGCTGGCCCAGGCCCAGAAGCAGACCCGGGAGAAGGACGCCCTGGTGGTCCAGCGCGGGACGCTCCACCAGCGGCCGGTGGTCGCCGCCGCCTTCGAATTCGGCTTCATGGGCGGGTCCATGGGGTCGGTGGTGGGCGAGCGTTTCGTCCGCGCCGTGGAGGCCGCCATCGAGCACGACTGCCCGCTGGTCTGCTTTACCGCCAGCGGGGGCGCCCGCATGCAGGAGGCGCTGCTCTCCCTGATGCAGATGGCCAAGACCTCCGCCGCCCTGGGCCGGTTGCGCCGGCGGCGACTGCCCTACATCTCCGTTCTCACCGACCCCACCATGGGCGGCGTTTCCGCCAGTCTGGCCATGCTCGGTGACATCCACGTGGCCGAGCCGGAGGCGCTCATCGGCTTCGCCGGCCCCCGGGTCATCGAGCAGACGGTGCGCGAGACCCTGCCCGAGGGCTTCCAGCGCTCGGAGTTCCTGGTGGAGCACGGCGCCGTGGATCTCATCTGTGATCGCCGGGAGCTGCGCGATCGCCTCTCCGGCCTGCTGACCATCCTGCGCCATCAGCCGAGCCCCCATGCCGCCTGAGGGGGACGCCGCCCGGACCGTCGCCAACCGGCTGCAGTGGCTGGAGGGCCTCCATCCGCGCAGCTGGGACCTGGGCGTGGAGCGGGTGGCCGTGGTCGCCGCCGAGCTGGGGGTGATGCGCCTGCCCTCCGTGGTCGTCAGCGTCGCGGGTACCAACGGCAAGGGCTCCACCGTCGCCCTTCTGGAGGCCTGCTATCGGGCCGGCGGGTATCGTACCGGCGCCTTCAGTTCCCCCCACATCCACCGCTTCAACGAGCGTATCCGTTTCGACGGGGCCGAGGTGGGGGACGATGCGCTACTGGCCGCCTTCGAGCGGGTGGACCGGGCCCGGGGCGAGATCACCCTGACCTATTTCGAATTCACCACCCTGGCGGCCCTGGTCCTGTTCGGGGACGCCGGCCCGGATGCGGTCTTCCTGGAGGTGGGGCTCGGCGGTCGACTGGATGCGGTCAATGTTACCGAGCCGGATGTCGCCGTCATCACCACCATCGATCTGGACCATCAGGCCTGGCTGGGTGACGACCGCGAGGCCATCGGCGCCGAGAAGGCCGGCATTGCCCGCCCGGGACGGCCGCTGGTGGTGGGCGACCCGGAACCCCCCGCGAGCATCGCCAGCACCGCCCAGGGAGCGGAGATCTGGCAGCGCGGCATGGATTTCGATGTCGAGGCGGCCCCCGGGGGGTGGCACTGGATCGGCCGTGGCGGCCGGGTGCGACGCGGTCTGCCGCCCCCGGCACTGCGCGGGGAGGGGCAGCTGGAAAACGCCGCCACCGCCCTGGCCGTGGTGGAGGTCCTGGCGCCGCGGCTGCCGCTGGGGCAGCAGGCCATCCGCCGCGGCCTGGAGGAGGTGCGGCTGCCGGCCCGCTTCCAGGTGCTCCCCGGTGATGTCCCGCTCATCCTGGATGTCGCCCACAACGGCCAGGCCACCAGCGCCCTGGCACGCAACCTGGCGCGCCACCCCTGTATCGGCCGGACCCACGCCGTGGTCGCCATGCTCGCCGACAAGGATGCCGCTGCCGCCCTGAACCCCCTGAGCCAGCAGGTGGATGCCTGGTATCCCGCCGCCCTGGGTGGGGAACGGGGGCGGGATGGCGAATCCATGGCCGCGGCGGTGGTGGATGCCGGGGGCGCGGTGGCCGGGGTCTATCCCGATCCGGCGGCGGCCCTGGCAGCAGCGCGCCAGGCGGCGGGGACCGGCGACCGCATCCTGGTCTTCGGCTCCTTCCAGACCGTGGCCGCGGTGGCCCCGGCGGAGGCCTGAGGGGCAGCGTGCTACAGTCGTCGCGGCGGGGAGCGCCCGCCACCGGTAGCCAGTCCGCGGAGGCGTCATGGAAGCCGACCGTCTGAAGCAGCGCCTGGTAGGGGCGGCCGTCCTGGTGGCCCTCGCCGTGATCTTCGTCCCCATGCTCCTCTCGGGCCCCGATCCGCTGGACCAGCTGGTCATGGAGGACAACATCCCCGAGCGGCCGGCGGATCGCAGCCGGCGCGAGGTCATCGACCTGGATGAGGAGCCCCCGCCGCGGCCGGAGACGCCGGAGACCCCGGCCATCGTCGACGAATACACGGCAGAGAGCGATGCCATGCCGCCGCCCCGGCTGGGGGCGAAGGTCCCCGCGCCGGCGGAGGGCGACGGCGGGGAGGAGACGACCCCGACCGAGGAGCAGGGTTCCGGGGCCGATCCCGATGCCCCCCCCGGCGAGGCGAACGCCGGGTCGGGGGATGCCGGTGAAGGCATGCGCGCCTGGTCGGTCCAGGTGGGGAGCTTCCGGGATCGCGGCAATGCCATGACCCTGCGCGATCGCCTGCGCGGCCAGGACTTCGCCGCCTACGTCGAGCGTTATCGCAGTGGCGAGGACGAGGTCTACCGCGTGCGCGTGGGCCCGGAGCCGGACCGCGCCGCGGCCCGGACGCTGCAGGAGGCACTGCGCCAGGAGGGCGGGGTGCGCGGCATGGTGGTCCGCCACGGTCTGGATCAGGGCTAATGGCGTACTTTGCGGGGAGAGCCCGCCGGGGCAGGGTCAGCGGGTGGTGCGAGTTCCGGGTGCCAGGTCGTCGGCAGCAGGGATGCTGCCGTCGAGCCGACAGGGACGTCTTCACGGCGTACCTGGCACCCGGGACTCGCTCCGCCCACCCCCGAAGAGCCCCCAATCTTGAAGGAGCCGACCTCGCCGCGTGAACCGGAAGTGACCACCGTGTTACCATGCCGCTTTGAATTCTTCGGGGCTGCGGAACCCGCGCCATGATCTGGGCCGATTACGCCATTCTGCTGGTCGTCGCCGTCTCTGCGTTCATCAGCGTCGCCCGCGGCTTCGTCCGCGAGTCGATCTCCCTGGCCGCCTGGGTGCTCGCCTTCTGGATCGCGCTCTCCTTCGCCGAACCGCTGGCGAGCTGGCTTACCGCCTACATCTCCCTGCCCTCGGCGCGGCTCTCCGTGGCCTTCCTCATCCTCTTCATTACCACCCTCATCCTGGGGGGGCTGGTGAACAATCTCATGGGGCAGCTGGTCCAGCGTACCGGGCTCACCGGGACCGACCGCGCCGTGGGCATCCTTTTCGGTGTCGGCCGCGGCGTGGTGCTGGCCGCCGTGCTGCTGTTCCTGGCGGGGCTGACGCCCCTGCCCGAGGATGCCTGGTGGGGCGAGTCGCTCTTCATCGACCACATGGAACCGGTCCTCCACTGGATGCGCGACTGGCTGCCGCCGGATCTGGCGGACCATTTCCGCTTCCCCTGACGAACTTCCCCTTCGACCACTGAGGTAAGCAACCGACCATGTGTGGCGTAATCGGTATCGTGGGCCAGGCGCCGGTGAATCAGGCGCTCTTCGACGGCCTCACCGTCCTCCAGCATCGCGGTCAGGATGCCGCCGGCATCGTCACCTGCGATGGTGACCGGCTCTTCCTGCGCAAGGATAACGGGCTGGTGCGGGATGTCTTCCACACCCGGCACATGGTGCGGCTCACCGGCACCATGGGGATCGGCCACGTGCGCTATCCCACGGCGGGCAATGCCTCGTCGGCCGAGGCGCAGCCCTTCTACGTCAACAGCCCGTACGGCATCACCCTGGCGCACAACGGCAACCTTACCAACATGGAGTCCCTCAAGGAGGAGCTCTTCCTGGAGGACCAGCGCCACATCAATACCGACTCCGATTCCGAGGTCCTGCTCAACGTCTTCGCCCACGAGCTCCAGGCGCGCGGCAAGCTAGCGCTGGAGCCGGAGGATGTCTTCGACGCCATCGGAGCCGTCCATCGGCGCTGCTCCGGCGCCTACGCGGCGGTTTCCATGATCACCGGTTTCGGCGTGATCGCCTTCCGCGACCCCAACGGGATCCGGCCGCTGGTCTTCGGCCGGCGAACCACCGAGGACGGGGGCGAGGAGTACATCGTCGCCTCGGAGTCGGTGGCGGTGGATGTCCTCGGCTTCGAGATGGTGCGCGATGTCGCCCCGGGCGAAGCGGTGGTCATCACCACCGACGGCCAGCTGCACACCCGCCAGTGCGCCGAGAACCCGCAGCTCTCCCCCTGCATCTTCGAGCAGGTCTACTTTGCCCGGCCGGACTCCATGATCGACGGCGTCTCGGTCTACAAGTCGCGCCTGCGCATGGGGGAGAAGCTGGCGGCGAAGATCGCCCGGGAACACCCGGATCACGATATCGACGTGGTCATTCCCATCCCCGATACCAGCCGGACCTCGGCCCTGGAGCTCTGCAACCACCTGGGGCTGACCTACCGCGAGGGCTTCATCAAGAACCGCTACATCGGCCGGACCTTCATCATGCCGGGGCAGACCCAGCGCAAGAAGTCGGTGCGGCAGAAGCTCAACGCCATCGAACTGGAGTTCCGCGGCAAGAACGTCCTCCTGGTGGACGACTCCATCGTCCGCGGGACCACCTCCCAGCAGATCGTGCAGATGGCCCGGGACAGTGGGGCGCGCAATGTGTACTTCGCCTCCGCCGCGCCGCCGGTGCGCTACCCCAACGTCTACGGCATCGACATGCCGGCGGTCACGGAACTCATCGGCCATGATCGTGATGAGGAAGCCATTGGCGAGGCCATCGGCGCCGACTGGCTGGTGTATCAGGATCTGGCCGACCTGGAGGAGTCCGCCCGCGAGGGTAATCCCGACATCCACCGCTTCGACGCCTCCTGCTTCTGCGGTGATTATGTCACCGGGGACATCACCCCGGAGTACCTCACCGAGCTGGAGGCGGCACGCAACGATGAGGCGCGCTCCGGCAAGGAGTCGCTGAACCACAACGCCATCGTCGATCTGCACAACGACGCCTGAACCGGGCGGCATCCGTGTAGGGGCAGTCCGGGAGCGAGATGGGCAGAACGGGATGGAGTCCGGACACGGTGCGCGGGAGTTGCTAGTATTGTGGCCAAATGGATCATGACTGGGCCGTCCTGCCGCGCAGGGCGAGTCGGCGATTCCGACGAGGGATGGACTCCAGGGAGGGGGACAGTGCCGCAGGAACCGTAAAAACCCGAGGTGAGCAGTGACGAACGATCCCAAAGGTCCACCACTGGGCCCGGAGACCCTCGCGGTCCGCGCCGGCCAGCACCGGACGGCCGAGGCGGAGCAGTCCGAACCCATCTTTGCTACCTCCAGCTTCGTCTACGAGAGCGCCGCCCAGGCGGCGGCCCGCTTCTCCGGCGAGGAGCCGGGGAACATCTACTCCCGCTTCACCAATCCCACGGTCCGCACCTTCCAGGAGCGCCTGGCCGCCATGGAGGGGGGCGAGCGCTGCGTGGCCACCGCCTCGGGGATGTCGGCCATCCTCGCCACGGGGCTGGGCCTGCTCAGCCAGGGCGACCATATCGTGGCCGGTCGCCAGCTCTTCGGCTCCACGGTGGGGCTGTTCGCCAACCACTTCAGCCGCTTCGGCATCACCACCACCTTCGTGGACGCCACTGACCCGGACGCCTGGGCGGCGGCGACCACCCCGGCGACCAAGCTCTTCTTCCTGGAGACGCCCTCCAATCCGCTGCTGGAGATCGCGGATATCGCCGCCATCGCCGAGGTGGCCCACGCCCACGGGGCCTGGCTGGCCGTGGACAACTGCCTCTGCACCCCGGCGCTGCAGCGCCCGCTGGAGCTGGGGGCGGATATCGTGATCCACTCGGCGACCAAGTACATCGACGGCCAGGGGCGGGCCCTGGGCGGCGCCGTGGTGGGGAGCGAGGCGGAGATGGGGGCGGTCTACAATTTCCTGCGCTCCGCCGGCCCCACCATGAGCCCCTTCAACGCCTGGATCTTCCTCAAGGGGCTGGAGACCCTGAGCCTGCGCATGCGCGCCCACAGTGCCGCGGCCGGCGAGCTGGCGGCGTGGCTCGAGGGACAGCCGGGGATCGCCCGGGTCCACTATCCGGGGCTCGCCGCCCATCCGGGGCATGACCTCGCCGCCCGGCAGCAGAGCGCCCCCGGGGGCCTGCTGGCCTTCGAGCTGGAAGGGGGGCGGGCCGCCGCCTGGGCCTTCATCGATGCCCTGGAGATCGCCTCCATCACGGCCAACCTGGGGGATGCCAAGACCACGGTGACCCATCCCGCGACCACCACCCATAGCCGGATGACCCCGGAGCAGCGGGAGGAGGCCGGGATCACTGAAGGGCTGGTCCGCATCGCCGTGGGGCTGGAGACGGTAGCCGACCTGCGCGCCGATCTCCAGCGCGGCCTCGAAGCGGCGACGGGAGTCGCCCCTTGAAGCAGCTCCTGCTCTCCCTGCTCCTGGCGGCCCTCCTCGTTCCGGGGGTGGTTGCCGCGCAGGAAGAGGGGGCCGCTGCGCCGGTAACCATCGGCGTACTGGCCAAGCGTGGCCCGGAGGCGGCCCGTGAACTCTGGCAGCCCACCGTCGACTACCTGGATAACCGCTTTCCCGACCGCGCCGTCCACCTGGAGCCGCTGGGTTTCGATGATCTCTGGGACGTGGTCGAGCGGGGGCAGGTGGACTTCGTCATCACCAATCCCTACCTCTACGTGGAGTTCGAGCAGCGTTTCGGGGCCACGCGGCTTCTGACCGTGGAGCACGACTGGGGCGAGACTCGCCTCGCCCGCTTCGGCGGCGTCCTCTTTACCCGGGAGGAGACCGATATCCGCGAGCTGGAGGACCTGCGAGGTGCCCGGGTGATGGCGGTGGACCGCAAATCCCTGGGCGGCTGGCTCATGGTCCGCCGCCTGCTGGAGGAACACGGCATCCAACCCCGGGACTTCGCGAACCTGGACTGGACCGGCAACCACGACGCCGTGGTCGACGCGGTCCTGGAGGGCGGGGCCGAAGTCGGCGTCGTTCGCAGTGACACCCTCGAACGGATGGCGACCGAGGGGGCCGTGGAGCTGGAGCGGCTGCGCATCCTACGGCCGCCGGAATACCAGCCGGTTCCCGGTTTCCCCCTCATCCACAGTACCCGCCTCTATCCGGAATGGCCCCTGGCGCGCCTCCCCGGGACCGATGAGGGGCTCGCCCGGGATGTCACGCTGAGCCTGCTGGCCATGGAGCCGGAGGGCTGGACGACCTGGGCGGGCCGTGCGCCCTCCTGGGCGGTACCGGTGGATTACCAGCCCGTCCGCGAGCTCATGCAGGAACTCCGGATGGGTCCCTGGAAGCCGGTGCCCGTCGCCCTCTGGGACCTCCTGCAGCGCCACTGGAAGGTCGTCTCCGCCCTGGCCGCGCTCTTCCTCTTCATGACCGTGGCCGCCATCTACTTCCAGCACCTCCACCGCCGGCTGGGGCAGAACCACGAGGCGCTGCAGCATGCCCACGATACGCTGGAGGCGCGGGTGGCGGAGCGGACGCGCGATCTCTCCGAGGAGGTGGAGCGCCACCGGGAGACCGCCGACCAGCTCCGGCTCTCCGAGGAGGTCATCGAGAACCTCCGCGAGGGCCTGATCATCACCCGCCCGGACGGGACCATCATCCGGACCAACCATGCCTTCACGGAGATCACCGGTTACGGTCCCGAGGAGGCGGTGGGCAACAACCCCTCCATGCTCCAGTCGGGGCAGCAGAGCCGCTCCTTCTACCAGTCCATGTGGGCGACCATCCAGGCCGAGGGGCGCTGGCAGGGCGAGGTCTGGAACCGGCGCAAGGACGGAACCGTCTACCCCGAATGGCTCTCCATCTCCAATATCCGGGACGAGGCGGGGGAGGTGCGCTACTACGTCGGCATCTTCTTCGACATCACCGATCGCAAGGAGGCCGAGGAGCGGCTGCGCTATCTCTCGTACTACGACGGCCTCACCGGCCTGGCCAATCGGGAGCTGTTCCACGAGCACAGCAACCACGCCCTGGAGGTGGCCGAGCGGGAGAACGAGCAGGTTGCCCTGATGTTCATCGACCTGGACCGCTTCAAGGGCATCAACGAGGGGCTGGGCCACGCCCTGGGGGATGCCCTGCTCCAGGAGGCGGCCCGGCGCATGGGGGAGGAGCTGGCCCCCGGGGACACCCTGGCGCGCCTCTCCGGGGACGAGTTCGCCGTCCTGCTGGAGGGCGTGGAGGACACCGACGACGTGGCGGCGGCGGCCAGCCGGGTGCTGCGCCCCCTGGAGCACCCCTTCCAGCTCGGGGACCAGGAGATCTACGCCACCGGCTCCCTGGGGATTGCCGTCTACCCGTACGACGGTCGGGACCTGACCACGCTCCTGCGCAACGCCGAATCGGCGATGTACCAGGCGAAGAACGAGGGGGGGAACGGCTTCCGCTTCTACGCCTCGGAGATGAACGAGATGGCGGCCGAGCGCATCGCCCTGGAGGCGGAGCTGCGCCGCTCGGTGGACAAGGGGGAGGGCTTCTCGCTCCACTATCAGCCCAAGGTGATCGCCGCCGATGGTCGCATTGTCGGCAACGAGGCGCTGTTGCGCTGGCAGGGCGATGACGGGCGAACCGTCTCGCCGGCGCAGTTCGTGCCGGTGCTGGAGGAGACCGGCCTCATCGGCGTGGTGGGCGAGCAGATCCTCGCCGAGGCCTGCCGCCAGACCCGACTCTGGCGTGACGAGGGGCACCGGGATCTCACGGTCGCCGTGAACCTGGCGGCCCCCCAGTTCCGGCATGCCAACGTGGTTCAGGAGATCGAACGTGTCCTGGACCGCAGTGGCCTGCCGCCCGGTGGGCTGGAGCTGGAGATCACCGAGAGCATGCTGATGACCGACATCTTCCGGGTCCGCCAGACCCTGCACGCCCTCCAGGAACTGGGCGTCTCGGTGGCCCTGGACGACTTCGGGACCGGCTACTCCTCACTGGCCTATCTGCGCGACTTCCCCATCAACACGCTCAAGATCGACCGCTCCTTCGTCCAGGACCTGGAGCGGGGTGGCGGCGCCGTGACGCGGACCATCCTCAGCCTTGCGGACAACCTCGACGTCCAGTCGGTCGCCGAGGGCGTGGAGACGGAAGAGCAGCTCGACTACATGCGCCGCTACGGCTGCGATCTCATCCAGGGCTTCCTCTTCGCGCGCCCGGCCGATGCCGGGAACATCAGTGAACTCCTCCAGCGGCCCCGCCTGGAGCCCATCAGCAACGGTACCCATCCCTGACCGGGCAGCTCCCGGACGGGGCAGCCGGGCCCGCCCTAGGGCAGTTCCACCCGCGCCAGTAGCGGCTGGTGATCCGAGGCGCGGCGCGCCAGGGGGGAGTCGTGGCGCCAGAGCGCCCGCAGGGCCGCGCGCGGCTCCACCCAGATCCGGTCCAGGGCCAGCAGGGGCCAGCGGGCCGGGAAGGTCGCCGGTGTGGGCGTGGCGCCGAAGTGGCGCCGGAGCCAGCGCAGGGGCCGGCCCCACAGGAACCACTCGTTGAGATCCCCCAGGAGCAGCGTCGGTGACGGCCCGGTGGCGGCCAGCCGCGTCAGCAGCGCGCGGGTCTGGCGGCGCCGCTCGCCGGGGCGCAGGCCCAGGTGGGTGGCCAGGACGCGCACCGGCCGGCCGTGGCAGAGCAGGTCGGCATCCACCGCCCCGCGTGGTTCCCGGCCCGGCTGACTGAGGTCCACCAGGGCGTGGCGGACCAGTCGCGCCGAGGTCAGCAGGGCATTGCCGTAGCCCGGCCGCCGACGCCAGCCAGTGGGGCCGGCTATCGGTGTCAGGCCGGTGGCGGCGGCCACCTCTCCCAGCAGGACGCCGTCCACCTCCTGGAGGGCAATGACCTCCGCCGCCAGTTCGTCGATCACCGCGGCGGTCCGGGCCGGGTCGTGCCGGCCATCGCCGCCGAGGGCGCCATGGATGTTCCAGGAGGCAATCCGGACCTCCATCACCCCTTCCCGACGCGGTGGTGCAGGGTCAGGCGCAGCCCGGCCACGGCGGCCATGACGCCGGCGAGGAGGCCCAGCGAGACGACTCCCGGTTCCAGCAGCGCCGTGCGCAGGCTATCGGTGACCAGGACCGTGGCAGCGATACCGGGCACGGTGCCCAGGGCCGTGCCGACGAGGTAGGCGGGGCGGCTGATCCCGCCGGCCCCGGCCGCCGGATTGACCAGGGCGAAGGGGGCCGTGGGGACCAGGCGCAGGGCGGCCACGGTGGCCGCGCCGTGGCGGCCCAGGCGGCGGGCGATGGCGGTCACCCGGTGGCCCAGGAGTCGATGGATCCGGCGCCGTCCCAGGCGTCGACCCCCCTCGAACCCCGCCGCCGCGGCCACCTGGGTAATCAGCCAGGCGATTCCGCCGCCGGCCAGGGGGCCGGCGGCGACCACCAGGATCGCGGTGACCGCCCAGATCGGCAGTCCCACCAGGCCGGCCGCCGCCAGTCCCAGCGTGAGGATGGCCAGTTCATCCGCTCCCGGTGCCGGGTTCAGCGCCGCGGCAAGCCAGGGGCGCTCTCCCCCCAGGAGGTAGGCGGCGAGGACCATCAGGACCACGGCCAGGGTGGCCTGCAGTCGGCGGTCGAGGTGGCGCAGGAGCCGGCTCGGCGCCAGCGGAGCGACATTACTGGCCAGCTGGGCCGGATCCAGGGGGCCGTCGGGATCGATGAGTTCGGCATCCGGGTCCAGGGTGTCCCGGGCTCCCGGGAAGGGCAGCGGGCGCAGGCAGCGTTCGCCGGTGTTCAGCGCCTCCAGGGCCGGCAGGGTTCCGCCCTGCTCCCGTTCGGCGGCGGCCACCGTGTCCACGGTGGTCCCCAGGTGCTCGGCCAGCAGTCGATGGCGCAGGCCGGCGACGGCGGCGCTGGTCTCCTCATCCCGGCCCGGAAGGGCGAGATCGCACTCGGAATCCAGCCCCAGGGAGCGGTTGGAGGTATTGGCCGAGCCGATGCGCGCCAGCCGGTCATCGATGATGGTGATCTTGGCATGGACGCTGATGGGCGTGTTCGCCAGCCCGGGGGCGTCGGGATAGAGGACCCGCAGGCGGCCGTGGTGGTCGGCGGCGGCCAGGGCCTCCAGCTGCCGGTCGCGCAGGACGTCCATGGTGTGCTGCTCCAGCCAGCCGCCGGTACGCAGGGGCAGGACCAGGATCACCGTGGGGCCGTCCGGTTCGGCCAGCCGCTTGGCCAGGGCGCGGGTGATGGCGGTGGAGGTGAAGTACTGGTTCTCGATGTAGATGGTCGCCCGGGCGGCGGCGATGGAGTCGCGGTAGAGGGCGGCCACCTCGCGCACGGGCCGGCGTTGCCCCCAGGCCGGGAGGGTGCGGGCGATGGCCACCCGGGCCGGCCCGGTGGTCGGTGGTATCGACTCCGGCCAGGCGAGGGTGGAAGGCTCCCGCTGCGGGGTCCGGGGTACCTCGCCGGTGGCGTCCAGCCAGCGCTGTCGGGCCATCTCGCCCAGCCGCGCCGCCGCCTCGCCGGCCACGACCATGGCGGCGTCGTGGAAGGGGGGATAGGGATGGCCGTGGGGGTCCCGGCGACGGGGGTCGTCGGCGCGGTGCTCGGGGGTGTCCCAGCGCCAGTGGGAGAGGTCGAAGCCGCCGGCCATGGCGACCCGGTCGTCCGCGACGACCACCTTCTGGTGCTGGGAGCCGCCCAGGGGGTGGGCATCGTCCAGGCGGAAGTGGAGCCGGGGGTGGCGGCGCCAGCGCCAGCGGTAGTAGGGCAGCCACTCCCGCTCGAAGGCGTAGATGAGGGCGAAGTCCCAGCTCAGCAGGTAGATGTGCAGCCCCGGCCGTCGCTGGAGCACGGCATCCAGAAAGGGGCCCAGCGCGGTCGGCAGGCCATCGGCCGCCGGCCCCCCGCGGATGAGCTCCAGGCGGCTGTCCACGTCCCAGCCCAGGATGTAGAGGGTCTGTTCCGCGGCCAGCGCCGTTTCGCGGACGGCGCGGTAATAGGCGGCCCCGTCGATGGCCCAGCCGCAGCGGTCCACGTCGGCCTCCAGCCAGACGTTTTCCCCGGGATGGATGAGGCGGTCGGCGGCTTCCACGGTGCCCTCCGGATGGTCGTCGGGATTGACCCGGCGGCCCGCTGGTCCACCATGGGGCCGGGACCACTGCAGCATAACAGGGGCGAGAGTGACACAGATCCTGCAGACGCTCCTCGGACTGCTGGTGCTGGCGGCGACCCTGGCCGCGGCCCGCCATGCCCTCTTCTTCAAGCGCCAGCCGCGATCGGCCCAGGCGTGGCTGCTCTTCATCCTGCTTCTACCCCCCATCGGGGCGCTGTTCTACTACCTTCTGGGGGTCAACCGGGTACGTACCCGTGCTCGTCGACTCAAGGGGGCTGAACCGGTGGAGGCGGTATCACAACCGCCACCGGCGGACCTGCGGTACGGGCAACTGGAGTGTCTGGGCCGGGCGCTCTCGGGGCAGCCCCTGGTGTCGGGAAACCGGGTGACGGTCCTCCACGACGGCGAGGCCGCCTTCCCGGCCATGCTCGCCGCCATCGAAGAGGCGCGGGAGACCATCTGGCTCTCCAGCTACATCTTCGACCCCGACCGGGTGGGGGAGGCCTTCGTGGAGGCGCTGGCGCGGGCCGTGGACCGCGGTGTCCGGGTTCGGGTGCTGGTGGACGGGGTGGGCGAGCTCTACGCGCTGCCGCGCAGGGTTACGCCGCGGCTGCGGGCGGCCGGTGTCCCGGCGGCTCGCTTCCTGCCGCCCCGCTGGTTGCCGCCGGTCTCCTGGATGAATCTGCGCAACCACCGCAAGGTCCTCACCGTGGACGACCGCGTGGCCTTTACCGGGGGCATGAATATCTCGGTCCGCCACTGTACCGGCGATGCGGCACGCCATCGGGCGACGGATGTCCATTTCCGCCTGGAGGGTCCGGTGGCCGCCCAGCTGGCCGAGGTGGTGGCCGAGGACTGGCAGTTCGTCACCGGCGAGGAGTCGCCGCCACCGGAACCGTCCGAGCCGGTGGGGGAGGCGGACTGCCGGGTGCTGGTGGACGGCCCCAACGAGGACCTGGATCGGCTCAAGCTCCTGCTGGTGGGGGCGGTGGCCACCGCCAAGCGCCGGGTGGCCATCATGACCCCCTACTTCCTGCCGCCGCGGGAGCTCATCGCCGCCCTCCAGGCGGCGGCCCTGCGCGGCCTGGAGGTGGACCTGCTGCTGCCGGCGCAGAACAATCTTCCCTACGTCCACTGGGCCACGCGCAACATGCTCTGGGAGGTCCTGCAGTGGGGTGTCCGGGTCCACTACCAGCCGCCGCCCTTCGCCCACGGCAAGCTCTTCCTGGTGGACGGGGAGTACGCCGTCGTCGGCTCCGCCAACCTGGATCCCCGCAGCCTGCGGCTGAACTTCGAGCTGGTGGTGGAGACCTGGGATCGGGAGACCGTCTCCGGGCTCCAGGCGCACTTCGACGGCCTCCTGGCACAGAGTCGGTCCGTGGACCTGGCGGAAGTCGATGGCCGCCCGTGGTACGAGCGGCTGCGGGACGCCTCCGCCTGGGTCTTCTCCCCCTATCTCTGAGGCCCCTGCCGTGACCCCGGATGCCGAACTCGTCTCCCTCTTCCGCACTGCCCTGATGGCGGTGGGAGGCCGCGCCGCGACGGCGGCGGAGCTGACCACCCGGGCGCTACCGACGGGGCCCCCACGGCTCATCGCCATCGGCAAGGCGGCCCCGGTGATGTTGAGCGGGGCCCTGGACCACCTCTATCACGCGGGCATCCCGCCGGTGGACTGCCTCACCATTACCGCCCATGGTCACGCCCCGGAGGGCCTTCCGGGCCGGGTCATCGGGGCCGGCCACCCGCTCCCCGACGAGGGCAGTCTCGAGGCCGGCCGGGCCGTACTGGAGGCCCTCGCCGCCGATGAGGCCGAGCCCTGGTTCCTCCTCAGCGGCGGCGGCTCGGCCCTGTTCGAGGTGCCGGCCCCGGGACTCGCCCTGAGCGACCTTCGGCGGGCCAATGACTGGCTGCTGGGATCGGGGGTGGACATCGTCGCCATGAACCGCGTCCGGCGGGGGCTCTCGGCCGTGAAGGGGGGCCGACTGGCCCGTTACCTGCGGGGGCGGCCGGCGCGGCAACTGCTCATCAGCGACGTCCCCGAGGCGGAGCCGGCGGCCATCGCCTCGGGGCCGCTCTATCCGGAACCGGCCGGCGGTCCGTGGCCGCCGGGGCTGCCGGAATGGCTACAGCACGCCCTGGGGCGGGCACCG
Organism: Thiohalospira halophila DSM 15071; assembly: GCF_900112605.1. Taxonomy (NCBI): domain Bacteria; kingdom Pseudomonadati; phylum Pseudomonadota; class Gammaproteobacteria; order Thiohalospirales; family Thiohalospiraceae; genus Thiohalospira; species Thiohalospira halophila. Next base: position 667,362 of record NZ_FOMJ01000001.1, on the reverse strand, counting down.
CCGGCCCCGCAGGCGGACGATCCCCTCTTCGCCGGGCTGCGCTCCCGGGTGATCGCCGACAACCGGCGGGCCCGGGAGGCGTTAGCCGCGGCGGCCCGCCGTCGGGGCTGGCCGGTGACCGTCGCCGGCGGGCTGGCCGGTGAGGCGGGAGAGGTGGGGGCGCGGCTGGGCCGCTGGCTGCGGGACGAGGCGCCACCGGGGCTCCACATCCTGGGCGGCGAGACCACCGTGACCCTGCCGGAGAACCCCGGTCGCGGCGGCCGGAACAGCCATCTCGCCCTGGCGGCGGCCCGGGAGCTGGACGGCATCTCCGATGTCGCCCTGCTGGCGGCGGGGACCGACGGTCGGGACGGCAACTCCGTCGCCGCCGGCGCCCGGATCGATGGCGCCACCGCGGCGGCCCTGCGCCGGGCCGGTTACGCGCCGGGCGAGGTGCTGGCCGCTGCGGACAGTGGCACCGCCTTCGCCGCCATCGGCCGGGCGGTGGTGACCGGCCCCACGGGGACCAACGTCGCCGATCTGGTTCTGGCGCGGAAGGGGTCCCTGACGGCGGGGCCGGGAAGGGGGTAGGATACCCCTATGAGATCCCTGCACGCCGCCGCGCGCGACTGTCTCCTGGAGCCGGACGTGGACGCCAAGCTCGATGCCACCCGGCAAACAGCGGCGGCCTGGCGCTGTGGTGACCTGGTCGCCGGTGACGGACCAGAGCCGGAACGGGTTTCCGAGCCCGGCCGGCCGGGGCAGCCGCGGCTGGTTCCGCCGCGGGAGCTGCCCCGGCGCGGGCCGCAGTCCATCCAGGGCCGCGCGGCGCTGCTGCATGCCGTCTGCCATATCGAGTTCAACGCCATCAATCTCGCCTGGGATGCGGTCTACCGCTTCCGCGGCCTGCCCACTGGCTACTACGACGACTGGGTGCGCATCGCCGCGGAGGAGACCCGCCACTTCGCCCTGCTGCGCCGCCACCTGGTTTCACTGGGCCATGACTACGGTGATTTCGACGCCCACGACGGCCTCTGGGAGCTGGCGGTGCGCACCGACCACGACCCGCTGGTGCGCATGGCCCTGGTCCCCCGGGTGATGGAGGCGCGCGGCCTGGACGTGACCCCTGGCATGCGTGATCGACTGTCGTCGGTGGGGGATTCCACCGCCGCCGCCATCCTGGAGACCATCCTCGCCGACGAGGTAGGCCACGTGGAGGCGGGTTCGCGCTGGTTCCGCCATCTCTGTGGCCAGCGTGGCGAGGAGCCCGAGGCGACCTATCACGGCCTGGTGGCCGAGTATCTGCGCGGCCCGGTGAAGCCGCCGCTGAATCGCCCGGCCCGGCTCGCCGGCGGCTTCACCGAGGCGGAGCTGGACTACCTGGAGGCGCACGCCTGACTGCCCGCCCATTCATGCCCACGAGATCCGGGAGAGGAACAACCATGCGGACCATTGCCCTGACCACCCTTGCCGCCGCCACCTTCCTGCTCGCCGGCTGCGGCGAGTCCGGGAGCGGAAAAGAGGAGAAGAGCGAGACTACTGCGACCGTGGTGGAGTTCACGGAGTCGGAGCAGGGGCGTGCGCCCTATTCCAGCCGCGCCATCGTCACCGATCGCTGGCTGCGCATCGATTTCGGCGAGGGGGCCAGTGATTACATGCTCCTGGATCGGGCGGACGAGACGGTCTACAACATCGTGCCGCGGGACCAGACCATCCTGGTCATCGAGTCCGGCGAGGTGCCCGACGAGCCACCGCGCGACCTGGAACTGGCCGCCAGTGACGAGGCCATGGGGGAGGATGCCCCGACCCTGGAGGGCAGGAAGGCGCGCCACCACGAGTTCTCCGCGGGCGGGGAGACCTGCTACCAGACCCTGGTAGTCCCCGGGTTGCTCCCCGACGTGCGGGCGGCCATGGGGGAATTCCTGGCGGTGATGGCCGGGGAGCACGCCCGGGTGCTGGACCGTATGCCGGCGGAGAACCGTACGGCCTGCGACCTGGCCGATGACATCTTCGCCACCGGCCGCCAGTGGGAGGCCGGCATGCCGGTGATGGAGTGGCACCCCGACGGCACCCGGCGGGAGCTGGTGGACTACGAACGGGACAAGGCAGTGGAGCCGGAGCTCTTCCGCATCCCTGAGGGCTTCGAGCGCTACTCGCCATCGGACGTGGGCAGCCTCACTCCGGAGGGGTAGGCCAGGAGTTCGCAGCCGGCCTCATCACAGCGGATGTAGCCGCCGCGGTCGGTCCACTGCGGCAGGACCAGGCGGCGGCAGGTAGCCCCGTCCACTGTCAGGGCGTGGTCGGCGGGGCGGTGGGTATGGCCGTGGATCATCCGGTCCACGCCGTGGCGACGGAAGGCGTCGGCCACCGCCTCGGCATTCACGTCGGTGATGTCGCTGTCGATATCGGCCTGGGCCTCCCGGCTCGCCTCCCGCGCCTGCCGCGCCTGCTCCATGCGCTCGGCGGGCGACAGGGCCAGGAACTGTGCCTGCCAGGCCGGGTCACGGACCTGAGCGCGGAATTCCTGATAGGCGGTGTCGTCGGTGCAGAGGCTGTCGCCGTGGAGGAGGAGGGTGGGGGCGCCGCCCAGCTCTACCACGGCCTCCTCCGGCAGCAGGGTCGCCCCCAGCCGCCCGGCCAGGGTCTCGCCCATGAGGAAGTCGCGATTGCCGTGCTGGATGTACAGCGCCGTGCCGGCCCCGGTGAGCGCGGCCATCCGATCCAGAATGGGTTCGTGGGCCGGGTGGATGGCGTCATCCCCCAGCCAGGCCTCGAACAGGTCGCCCAGCAGATAGAGGGCGTCGGCTCCGCTGGCCACTTCGTCCAGGAAATGGTGAAAGAGGGCCGTGGACTCGGGCCGCTGGGCGTCCAGATGCATGTCGGAGGCGAGAATGGTTCCGGCCATGGCTAGGGGGTCGCCGGGTCGTCGTGGATGATCACCCGCTCGATGGTCACCGGCTCCCGCGGGACATCGGTATGGCCCTCCACCACCGTGGTGGGCAGGGCCGCGATGGCGTCCACCGTCTCCATGCCCTCCACGACCTCGCCGAAGGCGCAGTAGCCGTAGCCGGCGTCGGTAGCACTCCGGTGGTCCAGGAAGTCGTTGTCGGCGACGTTGACGAAGAACTGGCGGGAGGCGGAGTGCGGGTCGCGGGTGCGCGCCATGGCCAGGGTGCCCCGGGTGTTGCTGCGGGCGTTGGCCGCCTCGTTGACGATGGGGCCGTGGACCGGCTGCTCCTGCATGCGGGCATCGAACCCGCCGCCCTGGACCACGAAGCCCTCGATGACGCGATGGAAGAGATTCCCGCGGTAGGCGCCCTCCCGGACGTAGTTCAGGAAGTTGGTTACCGTGCGTGGCACGGCGTCGTCATCCAGGTCGGCAATGAAGTGGCCGTGGCTGGTCTCGAAGGTCACGCGGGTCACGGCTGCTGTCTCTCCTGGTTGTCGGTCTTCTCGCCGGTATCTCCGTCCAGCCGTTCCACCGATTCGATGACCACCGGCGTCAGCGGCACATCCCGGGGGAAGGGGCCACCGGCGCCGGTGGGGCTGTCGGCAATGGTGTCCACCACCTCCATTCCCTCGACCACGCGGCCGAAGACGGCATAGCCCCAGCCCCGCCGGGTGGTGTTCCGGTGGTCCAGGAAGGGGTTGGCGGTAAGGTTGATGAAGAACTGGCTGGTGGCGGAGTGGGGTTCCTGCCCGCGCGCCATGGCCACGGTGCCGCGCTCGTTGCTCAGGCCGTTGTCCGCCTCGTTGCGGACGGGGTCCTGGGTCTCCACTGGTTCGAAGTCGTCGCGGTAACCGCCGCCCTGAACGACGAAGCCCGGGACGACGCGGTGGAAGAGGGTGTCCTCGAAGGTATCGCTGGCCACGTAGCCGAGGAAGTTCTCCACGGTCTCCGGGGCTGCCTCCGTGTCCAGGGCGATCACGAAGCGGCCCTCGGAGGTCTCCACCGCTACGCGGGGGGCGGCCAGGGCCGAGGTCGTCAGGACGGTGGCGGCCAGCAGCAGGCCGACGAGCAGGATGGTACGCATACGCCCATGCTACCCCGGCCGGCCCCGCCGGCAAAGGCCGGACCGGTGCGGGAGCGGGATCGAACGCGCGGAAGCGGGCCAGGGCCGCCCTTGGTGGCGGGGTCGGCTTCGGCTACCATGCCGCGCATGCCGGATTCCCCCGTAGTTACCCGCTTTGCCCCCAGCCCCACGGGCCGACTCCACGTCGGCAACGTGCGCACGGCCCTCTTCAACTTCCTGCTGGCCCGGGGCGCTGGTGGTCGTTTCTTCCTGCGCCTGGAGGACACCGATGCCGAGCGCAGCGAGGCCGATCACGAGCGGGCGCTGATCCGGGATCTCGCCTGGCTGGGCGTGGCCCCCGATGCCGGCCCGGACAGCGACGACCCCGCCGGTCCCTTTCGCCAGTCCGAGCGCACCGGCCTCCACGCCGAACAGCTCGCCCGCCTGGAGGCCGAAGGGGCGGCCTATCCCTGCTACTGCACTGCCGAGGAGCTCGACGCCGAGCGCCGCGCCCAGGTGGCCGCCGGCCGGCCGCCGCGTTACGGCGGCCATTGCCGGGACCTGGAGGCGGCCGAGCGGGAGCGGCTGGTCGCCGAGGGGCGGCGGCCGACCCTGCGCTTCCGGGTGCCCGCCGGGCGCGGCGAGGTGGTCTTCGATGACCTCCTGCGCGGGGAGCAGCGCACCGATACCGCCACGCTGGGAGACTTCGTCATCCGCCGGGCCGATGGCTCGCCGGCCTTCCTCTTCGCCAATGCCGTGGATGATGCCCTGATGGGGGTGACCCACGTCCTGCGCGGCGAGGACCACCTGAGCAATACGCCGCGCCAGCAGCTCATCCTGGAGGCCCTGGGGCTGCCGGCGCCGCGCTGGGGCCATGTGGGGCTGGTCACCGAGGTGGATGGCTCGCCGCTGGCCAAGCGCGCCGGCTCGCGCGCCCTGGCCGATCTGCGCGAGGCCGGCTTCCTGCCGGAGGCGGTGGCCACGACCCTGGCCCATCTGGGCCACGCCTTCGACCACGACGACTTCGTGGACCTGGCGACCCTAGCGGCCGGCTTCCGGCCGGAGCGGCTCTCCCGCGGGCCGGCCCGCTTCGACCCCGACCAGCTCCTCTACTGGCAGCGCCAGGCCGTGGGCGCCGCCGAAGATGCCGCCCTCTGGGCGTGGCTGGGCCCCCGCGTGCACGAACGGCTGGCCGACGCCGGTATCGAGGGGGAGGCCTTCGTCGCCGCGGTGCGCGAGAACCTGCGACTGCCCGAGGATGCCGACCACTGGGCCGAGGTGGTGGCCGGTACCATCGAACCGGACCCCGAGGCCGCCGAGGAGGCGGCCGGCGCCGGGCGCGAGTACTTCACCGCCGCCGTGGAGGCGGTGGCCCTGCATGGTACCGACTTCAAGCAGGTCACCGCCGAGATCGGCGAGCGCGCCGGCGTGCGGGGGCGGGCGCTCTATCGCCCGCTGCGGGCCGCCCTTACCGGCCGCCTCCACGGCCCGGAGATCGGGCCGCTGCTGGCGCTGATGGGCGCCGACCGTGCCAGCCGCCGCCTCCAGCCCTACGTCAGCGAACGGTAATCCCATGCTCACCATCCACAACAGCCTCACCCGGCAGAAGCAGCCCTTCCAGCCCATCGACCCCCAGCGGGTGCGGATGTACGTCTGCGGCATGACCGTCTACGACTGGTGCCATCTGGGCCACGCCCGGGTGCTGGTGGTCTTCGACCTGGTCTACCGCTGGCTGCGCCATCGCTACGGGCCGGAGCACGTCACCTACGTGCGCAACATCACCGATATCGATGACAAGATCATCGCCCGGGCCAACGAGGCGGGGGAAGCCATCGACGGCCTCACGGCCCGCTTCATCCAGGCCATGCACGAGGATGCCGCCGCCCTGGGGGTGTTGCCCCCGGACCAGGAGCCCCGGGCCACCGGTCACATGGAGGGGATTATCGGCCTCATCCGTGACCTGGAGGAGCGCGGCTACGCCTATGCCGCCGACAACGGCGACGTCTACTACGACGTCTCGCGCTTCGAGGGCTACGGCCGCCTCTCCGGCAAGCACCCGGAGGATCTGCGCGCCGGCAGCCGGGTGGAGGTGGACGAGGCCAAGGACGACCCGCTGGACTTCGTCCTCTGGAAGGCGGCCAAGCCCGGTGAGCCGGCCTGGGACTCCCCCTGGGGCCCCGGCCGTCCGGGCTGGCACATCGAGTGCTCGGCCATGTCCACCGAGTGCCTGGGCCACCACTTCGACATCCACGGCGGCGGGCTGGACCTGCAGTTCCCCCACCACGAGAACGAGATCGCCCAGAGCGAGGCGGCCACCGGCGAGACCTTCGTTAATGTCTGGATGCACAACGGCTTCGTGCGCATCAACGAAGAGAAGATGTCCAAGTCCCTGGGCAACTTCTTCACCGTGCGGGACATCCTGGCCGAGCACGACCCGGAGGTGGTGCGCTACCTCATCCTGGCCAGCCACTACCGCAGCCCGCTGAACTATGATGATGGCCGGCTGGACGAGGCGCGCGAGTCGCTCACCGGCCTCTACACCGCCCTGCGCGGGGTGGAGCCGGGGGCGGCGGAGCCGGACGCGGATGCGGTGGCGCGCTTCGAGGCGGCCATGGACGACGACTTCAACACCCCGGAGGCGCTGGCGGTGCTCTTCGAGCAGGCGCGGGAGGCCAACCGGACTCGGGAACAGGGGGACGATCCGGCGGTGCCGGCGGCGACCCTGCGCGAACTCGGCCGCCATCTGGGCCTGCTTCAGCGGGATCCGGAGGACTTCTTCCAGGCCGGCGGTGGCGATGGCCCCACGGCCGAGGAGGTCGAGGCCCTCATCGAGCAGCGCCGTCAGGCGCGGGCGGACAAGGACTTCGCCACCGCCGACCGCATCCGTGACGAGCTGGCGGAGCAGGGCGTGGTGCTGGAGGACGGCCCCCAGGGGACCACTTGGCGGCGGGGGTAGGGTTTCCGGTGCACCTGTCTCGCACGGACGGGGGGAGCCGGAACGCAGGGACGCCGTGAATACCTCCCTGTAGGCTTGCGCGCGGCGTCCCTGCCGCGCGACACCCTGCGCTCCGGCTCCCCCCGTCCGTGCTACCGCTGGCGCAGCATCGAACCGGTTGGCACCTCAGCCCTGGAGGTACTCGGCGGCCAGCAGGGTGTTGTGGAGCAGGGTGGCCACCGTCATGGGGCCCACGCCGCCCGGGACGGGGGTGATCCAGCTGGCCCGCTCGGCGGCGGCATCGAAGCCCACGTCGCCGCACAGGGCGCCATCCTCCAGGCGGTTCATGCCTACGTCGATGACGATGGCCCCCTCCCGGATCCATTCGCCCTGGACCAGCCCCGGCTTGCCGGCGGCGGCCACCACCAGGTCGGCGCGGCCGACCTGCTCGGCGAGATCGCGGGTGAAGCGGTGGCAGACGGTCACCGTGGCCCCGGCCATGAGCAGTTCCAGGGCCATGGGGCGACCGACGATGTTGGAGGCGCCGACGATGACGGCGTCCCGGCCCTTGATCTCCTCGCCGGTGTGGTCGAGGAGGCTCATTACCCCGCGCGGGGTGCAGGGGCGCAGGACCGGGATGCGCTGGGCCAGCCGGCCGATGTTGTAGGGGTGGAAGCCGTCCACGTCCTTGGCCGGGTCGATGCGCTCGATTACCGTGCCCGAATTGATGTGGTCCGGGAGCGGGAGCTGGACCAGGATCCCGTCCACCTCGGGGTCGGCGTTGAGGGCGTCGATGCGCTCCAGCAGCTCGTGCTGGGGGGTGTCGGCATCCAGGTCGAAGGAGAAGGAGCGGATCCCGGCCTCGTCGCAGGCCCGGCGCTTGTTGCGCACGTAGATGGACGACGCCGGGTCGCTGCCCACCAGGACCACGGCCAGGCCCGGGGCGCGGTGGCCCTCGGCGGCGCGCTCGTCCACCCGCTTGGCAACCCCGGCGCGGACCTCGGCGGCCACCTGCCGCCCGTCGATGATGGATGCCGTCATGCGCCCTTCTCCCGGTAAAACGGGCATTTTCGCACGGCCCCGCAGGGCCGGCCAAGGCGCTCGTTGACGGCGTCGGGGGCGGCCTTTAATATGCCGCCTTCCTTGGATGACGCCACGGCGCTTCGGCATGGTAGAATTCCCCGCTGCAACGCGCCTGTAGCTCATCCGGATAGAGCATCGGCCTTCTAAGCCGAGGGTAGCAGGTTCGAGTCCTGCCAGGCGCGCCAGAATGCCGCATGCTCGAAACAATGGTGGACGTAGCTCAGTCGGCAGAGCACAGGATTGTGGCTCCTGAGGTCGTGGGTTCGATTCCCATCGTCCACCCCATATTGGGAAGCACCCCGAAGGCCCCCGTCGGTTCGTCCGGCGGGGGCCTTTTTGCTGGTCGGGGTTACGGTTGCGGCAGGTCCAGTCCCTGCCGCCGATGGCCGGCGGCGCGGCGGGCCGCCTGCAGGGCGCTGCGCAGCGCCTCCTCCAGGGTCGGATGATAGAAGGGCAGGGTCAGGGCATCGTCCACCGTAAGGCCGGTACCCACCGCCCAGGCCAGGAGGTGGGCCAGGTGCTCGGCCTCCGGGGCGGCGAGCTCCGCCCCCAGGAGGCGACCGGTGGCAGGGTCGGCGTGGAGGGCGATGGCGCCGGCGTCGCGGTCGTTCATGCGGGCGCGACCGTGGCCGGCCAGTTCCACTCGCCCCGTAACGGTCCCTGCGGGGAGCAGTGAGGGCCGAGGCCCGACCCGGGCGAGGCCGGGGTCCGAGAAGACCACCGCCAGTTCCACCCGCCGGCCCGCCCTGACGCCGGTATTCAGGGCCTGGTGGGCGGCGATCCGCCCTTCGTCGGCCGCTTCGTGCTGGATGGGCCGCAGGCCGGCCACGTCGCCGGCCGCCCAGACGGGGAGGTCGGCCACCCGGAGGGTCGCCGGGTCCACCGGCAGGGGGCCGGCCGGGTCCAGGCCCAGATTCTCGAGCCCCAGTCCGGCCAGGTGCGGGCGCCGGCCCGCAGTGACCAGGATCGCATCATAGTGCTCCCCCTCGATGGAGACTCCCTCCTCATCGGGCCGGGGTTCCACCGCCTGGCCGAGGCGTAGCTCCATCTCCCCGGCCAGGGCCGCCCGAGCCGCCTCGGAGACGGCGGCATCCCCGAGGTCGCCCAGCCGGTCGCCGATCTCGAAGCCGGTAACCGCCACTCCCAGGCGGGCCAGCGCCTGGCCCAGCTCCAGTCCGATGGCCCCCAGACCCACCACTGCCAGCCGTGCCGGCAGCTCCCGCTGCTCGAAGAGGGTGTCGCTGGTCAGCAGCCGGTTACCCAGCTCCGGCCAGTGGTCGGGGACCACCGGCTCGCTCCCCGTGGCCAGGATTACCGCCTCGGCACGGAGCTGCTCGCCATCGGCCAGCTCCAGCAGACCCGGTTCCAGGAAGCGGGCGTGCTGGCGGATGGCTCGATCGCCCAGTTCCTCCAGCATCCCGGCCGGGCCGGCGGCGAAGTCATCGCGCAGGCTGCGGACCCGCTCCAGGATCGCCGCGCCGTCCACCGACCCGGGCGGCCCGGCGAGGCCGCGGCGGTGGAGCCAGTCGGCGCCGTGGACCGCCTCGGCGGCGGCGATGAGGGCCTTGGAGGGCATGCAGCCCACGCGGGCGCAGGTGGTGCCACCGGGGCCGCCCTCGATGAGGACCACCACCTCCGAGTGGCGGCGGGCCTCCTTGTAGGCGGTGATGCCTGCCGTGCCGGCACCGATGATGGCGAGGGAGACCGAGCGCATGACCATCCTCCAACGGGAAGGGAGTCCGCAGGATGGCACCGTTGGCGGGGCCGGGGAAGGGTGGATGCGCGTAGCAGCGCGGAAGGTGTGGCATTTCCCGCAGCCGTGGCGGCCGACTGACCTTTAACCCACTGAAAATGCGTCTTTAAGAGACTGGCACGCCTCTTGTTTACAAACTCGTCCAGCAAGAACCGACCAGCGACGAGGAGAACCCATGGACCAACCGACCCGGATCGCCACCCTGGTGACCCTGGCCCTGGCGGCAGGCAGCGCCACCGCCGAAGAACTGACCCCCATCCGCGTGGAGGCCACCGACCCGCCCCGCCGCATGAGCCTTACCCCCGAGGCCACCGCGGCCGACGGTGGCGAGGCGCTGCGCGAGCTGCCCGGAGTGGATGCCATCCGCATGGGCGGCCACGGGATCGACCCGGTGATCCGCGGTCAGTCCGGCAATCGCCTCAACGTCCTGCTCGGCGACGGCTACGCCTTCGGCGGTTGCCCCAACCGGATGGATCCCCCCAGTGCCTATGCCAGTCCCGGCCTCTACGACGAGATGGTGGTGGAGAAGGGCGTGACCGGCGTCACCGCCGGCGCGGGTGGTCCGGGTGGGACGGTCCGGTTCCAGCGCACGGCCCCGGCCGTCTCCGATGACCGCCCGGTCACCGGCCGGGTCGGCGCCTCCGGGGGAACCAACGGGGTCCCGCTGGCGGGCCACGCCGATGTGGCGGTGGGCAGCGATGACGGCTACCTCCGCCTGCTGGGCGAGCACAAGGACGCCGACAGCTACGAGGACGGCAACGGCGACGAGGTCCACTCCGCCTGGCGCAGCCGGACCCTGGGGGCGGTGGCCGGCTGGACGCCGGACGACGAGACCGGCCTGGAGGTCACCGTGGAGGAGAACCGCCAGGACCACGTCCTCTATGCCGGCTCCGGTATGGACGTTCCCGAGTCCATCCGGGAGCACGCTGGCCTCTCCGGCCACTGGGCCGCCGCCGGCCTGAAGTGGGAGGCGAGCCTCAACGCCTCCGACGTGGAACATCTCATGGATAATTACACCTACCGTGATGCGGCCATGCGCATGGCCGCGCCCACGGAGGCGCAGACCCGGGATGCCCGCCTGGCCACCACCGGCCATCTCGGCGGCGGGGAGTGGACCCTCGGGGTGGACGCCCTGCGGGTGGAGCGGGACGCCAGCCGGATCAACAAGGATTCGGATACCGAAGTGGCCCGGATGTGGCCCGATGTCCGCCGCCAGCGCGCCGGCGCCTTCGGCGAATGGGTGGGGCCTGCTGCCGGGGCCGAGTGGACCGCCGGCCTGCGCGTGGACCGCATGAGCGCCGAGGCGCGGGCGGCGGATGAGACCGTGGAGATGAACAATACCCCCTCCACTCTCTATGCCGATGCCTACGGCACCGACACCACCGACTGGGACAGTACCGAGGTGGGCGGCGTGGTCCGCGCCGTATGGACCGTGGGCCAGGGCGGCTGGGTCGAGACCGGCCTCTCCCGCAGCGTGCGCGCCCCGGATGCCACCGAGCGCTTCATGGCAGCACCCACCTGGATCGGTAACCCGGATCTGGAGGCCGAGACCCACCATCAGATCGACCTGGGGGCGGGCTGGCGGCAGGGCCCCTGGCAGGCCCGGGCTGCCCTCTGGTACGACGACGTCGCCGACTACATCGACCGCTACAAGGGGGCCAACGACGAGACCCTCTACGGCAACTACGATGCCACCCTCTACGGCAGCGAGTGGGAGGCCGGCTACCGGCCGGAGACCGGCGCCGGCCTCCAGCTGACCGCCTGGAGCACCTACGGTCACAACGAGGATGAGGAGCGCCCCCTGGATCGGATCCCGCCGCTGAAGGCCCGCCTCACTGCGGACTGGAAGGCCCGCGCCTGGGAGGTGGCCGCTCACCTCACCGCCGCGGGCGAGCAGGACCGCATCCACGATAAAACCACGGGCGGCCAGGATCCGGGGGAGACCGCCGGCTACGCCGTCCTCGACCTGGAGGGGCGCTGGCAGGTGGCCGAGCGCTGGCACCTCACCGGCGGGGTCCGCAACGTGCTCGATCGGGCGTACCATCAGCATCTGCAGACCGGTAACGGGTTTGATGAGAACGTGGATGCGGTCAACGAGCCCGGCCGGCAGGCCTGGATCGCAATGGAGGTGATGCTGTGAAGGAACTCAAGCGTATCGGACTGGCGGCCCTGCTGCTGGGGCTCGCCGCCCCGGCGGCGGCCGAGGTCGCGGTGAACGACCCGTGGGTGCGTGCCGCGCCGCCCACGGCGAAGATGCTGGCCGGCTACGCCGTGCTCGCCAACGACGGGGAGGCCGAACGCCACGTGGTGGGGGCGGCGAGCCCCGCCTTCGAGAAGATCGAACTCCACCGGACGGTGGAGGAGGACGGTGTGGCGCGCATGATCCAGCAGGAGCGCCTGACCGTTCCCGCCGGCGGTGAACTCGCCCTGGAACCGGGGAGCTACCACCTCATGCTCATGCGACCCCACGAGCCGGTGGAGGAGGGGGAGAGCATCACCCTGACACTGGAGTTCGCCAATGGCGAAACGCGCGAGGTGAGCTTCCCGGTCCGCCGGCAGGGCGGGGGGCACAGTCACGGAGGCCAGCACCACCAGCACTGACTGGACTGATCGCCCCAGGGGCGTCCGCTCGTTATAGGTTCGGGCGCCTCATGATCCTACCCAACAGGAGCCCGATCCGGATAATCCGAAGTGGCGGGACTACAGCGGACCGTGAGTTGTAGACGCGGCGGAGACGGATTGTAGACGGGCAAGAAAAAAGGGCTACGCCGTGAGGCGTAACCCTTTGATATTTCTGGTGGGCCGTGAAGGGCTCGAACCTTCGACCCGCTGATTAAGAGTCAGCTGCTCTGCCAACTGAGCTAACGGCCCGAATCCGCGTATTAGACCAGAGCGCCGCGGTCTGCGCAAGGGGGCAAGGCCGGGATGTGGCGCCGGCCTTGTCCGTTCACACCGTGCGGGTATCATGGAGGGGAGTTGGTTCCGGAGGAACGGTCATGGACGTCTTCGAGCAGGCCCTGCCTACCCAGTCCCCCAATCTGCAGACGGTGTTGCGGTCGGCGTCGCTGGTGGCGGCGTCGGACGTTACCGTCCTGCTGCTGGGGGAGAGCGGCACCGGCAAGGGGCGGCTGGCCGAGGCCATCCATGCCGCCAGTCCGCGGGCTGCCGGCCCGATGGTGGCGGTGAACTGCGGCGCCATTCCCGACTCCCTGGCGGAGTCCGAGCTCTTCGGCCATCGGCGCGGGGCCTTTACCGGCGCCGTGGACGAGGCGCCCGGCCGCATCCGCGCCGCCAGCGGCGGCACCCTCTTCCTCGACGAGGTGGCGGAGCTGCCGCCGTCGGCCCAGGCCAAGCTCCTGCGCTTCCTGGAGACGGGGGAGGTGCAGACCGTGGGGGAGGCGACGCCGCGCCGGGCGGATGCCCGGGTGGTGGCGGCGACCCATCGCGACCTGGAGGCGGAGGTGGCGGCCGGTCGCTTCCGCGCCGACCTCTTCTACCGCCTGAACATCGTCCCCCTGGAGATCCCGGCCCTGCGCGAGCGCCGCTGCGACATCCCGGGCCTGGCCCGGCGACTGCTGGTGGAGCTCGCCGACAGCCACGGCGTGGAGCGGCCCTCGTTCACGAAGGCGGCTCTGCTGCGGCTGCGTGACCACGGCTGGCCGGGCAACGTCCGCGAGCTGCGCAACCTCTGCGAGCGCACTGCCATCCTCCTGCCGGGGCGAGAGGTGGATGCGTCCAACCTCCCCGCCGGCCTGGCCGGCGAGTCCACCGCCGGGGCCGATGCAGCCGTCGCCCTGCCTGCGGAGGGCGTGCGGCTGGAGGATGTGGAGGCCGACCTCATCCGTCAGGCCCTGGCGCGGACCGAGGGCAATCGCAGCCGCGCCGCCCGCCTGCTGGGGATCAGCCGCCACACGCTGCTCTACCGCCTGCGCAAGCACGCCATCGCCTGAGGTGTCAGCGGGGCCGGCCGGCCTCGGTGGCGGCGGGGACCTCCGTGAGCCGGCCGTTGCTGCAGTCGTAGAGGTAGCCGTGGATCGGGATGTACCCCGGAACCAGGGGATGTTCCCGGACCCGGCGAACATCCTCCACGATGCTCCCCTCCCGATCGGCGATGGTCAGCCAGTTGATGTAGTGGCCGTCCACGGCGCCGGGGCCGTTGCCGACATCCTTCCAGGCGCCCCCCTCCAGGGCGGCGGTATCCAGACTCTTCTCCAGCAGGCCGGCCATGGTGGCGTCGTCGAAGGTCTCCATGCCGCAGTCGGTGTGGTGGATGACGAACCACTCCTGGGTCCCCAGCAGCTTGTGCGAGATCACCAGTGACCGGATGGCGTCGTCGCTGGCCCGGCCGCCGGCGTTGCGGATGACGTGGGCATCCCCCTCGGCCAGTCCGGCGTACTGGGCCGGGTCCAGGCGGGCATCCATGCAGGTGAGGATGGCGAAGCCGCGTGCCGGGGGCATGGGAAGGCCGCCCTTGCCGCCGAAGCGGGCGGCGTATTCGGCGTTGGCCGCCAGGACGGCATCTTGATTATCGCTCATTGGGACTCTCCTCCCGGATGCGGGGAATGATTGATGCGAGGAAGCACCCCCAAGCGTAGTCGAGAATGCGCGGGAAGGATGCGGTGCCCTTCGCCTTCGATTACTTCTCGCCCAGGCGCTCGCGCAGGCCGGAGGTCCGCTGGACCTGTTCCCCGATCGCGGCGGCAAGGAGGCCCGAACCGCCACCCTCCAGCAGGGTGAAGCGCTCGGCGGCACGGGTGATGGCGGTGTAGATCAGCTCTCGGGTGAGGACGGGGGAACCCCGATCCGGCAGGACCAGGGCCGCGTGGCGGAACTCCGAGCCCTGGGCCTTGTGGACCGTCATGGCGAAGACCGTCTCCACCGCCTCCAGCCGGGCGGGGCTGATCCAGCGCACACCGCCCTCCGGCGCGGGGAAGGCGACCCGCAGCGCTCCCGGCTCCGCGCCGGGCAGGGCGATGCCGACATCGCCATTGGCCAGCCCCAGCCCGGGGTCGTTGCGGGTGACGATGACCGGCCGGCCCGGATACCACTCGCCCTCGGGGGCGAGCAGGCCGCGGGCGCTCAGGTGGGCCTCCACCCGCTGATTGAGGGCCTCCACTCCCCACGGGCCCTGCCGGACGGCGGCCAGGAGCTGGAAGTGGCCCAGGTCGGCCAGGATCGCCTCCGCCCACGCCTCGCGGGCGGGGTCATCCGCCCCGGCGGGCCCCGCCGCCACCCGCTCCAGGAGCGGAGCAAGGCCCTCGGCGGCCAGACGCGCGACGGCGTCGGGTTCGTTCGGGCGCTCCTGGGCCAGGTCGGGCAGCCCGGAGGCGAGCAGGGCGCCGGCCCCGGCCGCATCGCCGCGATTGACCGCGGCGGCCAGCTGGCCGATCCCACTCTCCGCCCCGAAGCGATGGCTGTGGCGGAGCTGGACCACCTGCTGATCCAGCGCCCGGCCCGCCGGGTCGTAGTACTCCGCCGGGATGGGGGTGCCGGTGGCCGCCTCCAGCCAGGCGGTAGTGGCCGGGGTGTAGTGGCCGCCCTCGGCGCGATGGCAGAGCTCACCCAGGACGGCGCCGGCCTCCACCGAGGCGAGCTGGTCCTTGTCCCCCAGCAGCACCAGCCCTGCGCGGGGGGGCAGGGCGGCCAGGGTGTCGGCCATGAGCTCCAGGTCGACCATGGAGGCCTCGTCCACCACCAGCAGGTCCACCGGGAGCGGGTTGGCGGCATTGTGGCGGAAGCGGTGGCTGTCCGGCCGTCCGCCCAGCAGGCGGTGGAGGGTGGTGACCGTGGTGGGCAGCTCCGCGCGGACCGCCTCGGCCCCCTCGGGCAGGTGCAGGTCGTGGATCGCCGATGCCACGGTGCCGCCCAGGCGGGCGGCGGCCTTGCCCGTGGGGGCGGCCAGGGCCATGCGCAGGGGGCGCTGCGTCTCGCGGACCCCCTGCAGCAGCGCCAGCAGCCGGACCACGGTGGTGGTCTTGCCGGTGCCCGGGCCTCCGGTGATCACGGTGAAGGCGGAGCGGGCGGCCACCGCGGCCGCGACCCGTTGCCAGTCCACACCCTCCGGAGTCGGGCCGAAAAGGGGTTCCAGCCAGCGCCGCAGGCGTTCCGGATCCGCGCCGGAACCGGGGGCGGCCTCGTCCGTGCTCCGGCTGCGCGCGGTGACGGCCTCGGCGATGGCCACCTCGGCCTGGCGGTAGCGGCGGAGATAGAGGCGGGGCGACTCCGGCGGCCCCTCCAGGACCAGCGGTGTGGTGCCTGCCCCCGGGCCGGCCAGTCGCGAGTCGCCCAGGGCGGCGGCGAGGTCGGCGACCCGGGTGGGCAGGCAAGCAGCCGGTCGGGGCGGCTCGGCCTCGTCGGTCACCGGCCGGCTATCGGCGGGAGCGAGGCCCAGGGCACCGTCGGCGTCGCCGGCGGTGGCGGCCAGGTCCAGGCAGACATGGCCGCGGCCGGCCTGGTGGCTGGCCAGAGCGGTCAGGAGCAGCGCGACGGGATCCGCCTCCGGGCACTGCTGGCCCAGGAAGGCGGCCAGGGCCCGGTCCAGGGGGCGCAACCAGCCCTGCTCCACCCAGCGGGCCAGGAGGTCCAGCACGGCCGCGTGGTTCTCCAGGGAGGGTGTCACGGCGTTCCTCCTCCGTTCCGATTCGTTCCGGGGCCGCGGAGGCGGTCATCCAGCTGTTCGATGAGGGCGCGCGGAGGGCGCTCGCAGTGCAGCCCCTGGCCGGGGGCATCCAGCCCGCGCAGGAAGAGGTAGACGGCGCCGCCCATGTGGCGGTCGTAGTCGTAGTCCGGCAGCCGTGCCTTGAGCTGGCGGTGCAGCGCCAGGGTGTAGAGGGTGTACTGGAGTTCGTAGCGCCGCTCCAGTACCGCCCGGCGGAGGGGGTCGGGGGCGTAGTCCGCCGGGCGCGGGCCCAGGAAGTTGGACTTGTAGTCGGCCACCCAGTAACGGCCCTCGTGCTCGAAGACCAGGTCGATGAAGCCCTTGAGCAGGCCGTTGAGGTGGGCCGGCCCCACCGACGGGCGCTCCTCGCCCCCCAGGGTGGCGGTGCGCACCGCCGCATCCAGCTCGGCGGCCGGGAGGTCGTGGACGCCGATCCAGAATTCCAGCTCCGGCTGGTACTGCTCCAGGTCCGCCAGGCGCAGGGGGGTGCCCCCGGAGAGCGCCAGGGGCTCGGTGAGCAGGCGCTGGAGCCAGTCGGTCACCGCCGGGGCGTGGTCGGCCCAGCCCCGGCGGCGGCAGCGCTCGGCCACGGTGGTCGCCAGCCAATCCGGGTCGGCGGCGACGGCGGCCAGCCCCTCCCCGGCGGCCCATTCCAGCAGGCCGTGGAGGAAGGTGCCCGGCTCCGGCCCCCGGGGGAAGTCCAGGAGGCCGCCACCGGCGGTCCCGGGGGCCGTGGCCTCGTCGGCCATCTCGTCCACCAGGCCGGCGGTGGCCGTCTCCGGTGCTCGGTGGGAGGACTCGCCGTGGCCCAGCGCCAGGGCGGAATAACTGGCGATCCACCAGCGCTCCGCGGGGGAGCGGGTGGGGGTCCGGGCCTCGCCGTGGGTCGTGGCCTCGTCGGTGGCGGGCAGGCGCCGGTCGTCCGGCGCGGGGAAGGGGGAGACGGCCAGGGCCGGTTCATCCCCGGCCAGGGTGTGCAGCCGCTCGGGGAGATCGCTCGCCTCCAGCGGGGTACCGCCGGTGAGGAGGTAGCCGGGGGCGGTGCGGTGGAGGTCGTTGGCCTTCTTGTTGCCGCGCCTCACCGGCGCCAGGCCGACCCAGGTGGCGTGGCGTGCCCGGGTGAGGGCGACGTAGAAGAGGCGCAGGTCCTCGGCCAGGCGCTCGTCGTCGGCGCGGGCCACCGCCTCCTCGTCGGGGTCCGGGTCGATGACCCATTGGCCCTGGTCATTCCGGTAGCGCAGGGGCGCCTTGCTGCGATCCAGCGGCTTGAAACCGCTGGCGAAGGGGAGGAAGACCAGCGGGTATTCCAGCCCCTTGGCCTTGTGGATGGTCACCACGCGCACGCGATCGGCGTCGCTCTCCAGGCGGAGGATGCCGTCATCGCCGCTGCCTCCCGTCTCGCGTTCGGCGGCCAGGTGGCGGAGCAGCGCGTGTTCGCCGTCCAGCCCGGCGGCGGCCTGCTGCAGGAGCTCGCCCAGGTGGAGGAGGTTGGTCAGCCGCCGTTCGCCATTCTCCTCGGCCAGCAGCCGGGCCGGGACCCCCTCGTCGTGGAGGAGCCGTCGCAGCAGTGGCAGCACCCCCTGGCGGCGCCAGATCCGGCGATAGTCGTGGAAGCGCAGGACGGTCCGCTCCCAGGCGGTCTCGTCCCGGGTGAGCCGTTCCAGCTCGTTGAGGGAGCGGCCCAGGGTCGGGGTGGCCAGGGCGGCGCGCACGGCGGCCTCGGATTCCGGCTCGGCGCAGGCGCGCAGCCACAGGTGCAGGTCGCCGGCCTCCTCGCTGGCCCAGACCGAGTCCTGCAGGGAGAGGTAGACGGAGGCGACGCCGCGGGCGTGCAGGGCGCCGCGGATGGCCTCCGCCTCCTGGCGGTCACGGACCAGGACGGCGATGTCCGCCGGTTCCACCGGCCGCGTGGCGCCGTCGTCCTCGCAGAAGGCGGCCTCCCCAGCACGACCGGCGAGGAGGAGGTCGGTGATGGCCGTGGCCCCGGCCTCCGCCGCCTCGTCGCGGTAGGCGCCGATGCCGACGGCCTCCGACGGCCAACGGTGCCAGAGCGTCAGCGCCGGGACGGGGGCGCCGTCGCGCAGGAGGCGCTCGCCGCGCCCTCGGGCGTCCACGGCATGGAAGGGGACGGGGTCATCGTCGCCGTCGCGGAAGAGGAAGGCGCCGCGGGTGTGGCCGGCGGCGTGGCCGAAGAGCCGGTTCACCGCCTTCACGGCCGCCTCGGTGGCCCGGTAGTTCTTCGGCAGGGTGTAGTGGCGGCCGGCGGTGGCGCGCCGGGCGGCAAGGTAGCTGTGGATGTCGGCGCCGCGGAAGCCGTAGATGGCCTGCTTGGGATCACCGATGAGGAAGAGGCCGCGGTCTGCCGGGGCGGTCTCGACCTCGTAGACGGCGTCGAAGACGGCGTACTGCGCCGGATCGGTATCCTGAAACTCGTCGATGAGGGCCACCGGGTACTGCGCCCGGATGGTCTCTGCCAGGTCCTTGCCGGCGGCCCCCTCCAGGGCGGCGCGCAGGCCGGTGACCAGGTCGCCGAAGTCGAGTTCGGCGTGGTCCCGCTTGGCGGCCTCGAAGCGCGCCCGGATCCAGGCGGCGGCATGTTCCAGGAAGGGAGTGGGGTCGCTTTGCAGGCGCTCCGCCGCCTCCAGGCCGGTCAGGGCCGGGTGGAGGTCATCGGGCAGGGAATGGCCCTTCTTCAGCTTCGCCCGCATGCCGGCGGCGCTCAGGAGGTTGAAGACCTTCGCCCCGTAGCCGGGCGGGGTGAGGAGTCCCGGCTGGTCGGCCCATGCCCGCAGGTCGGCGAGCAGGTCGTCCGGCTTCTTGTAGGACTGCCGGTTGAGGGAGGGCAGGGCCGCGTGGAAGCTCTCGGCCACCGCCTCGAAGTCCTCGCGCAGGGGGGCCTTCATCGCCTCCAGCGCCGCCAGCCCCTCGCGCAGCCGGGCATCCCGGCTGGCGTCGTCCGGGGGCGGCAGCGGCAGCTCCAGCCAGGGGCGGAGGCGGGCCTTGAGCGCATCGGGATCCCCGCCCAGGTGGGTCATGAGCAGTTCGGCCTCGTCGGCCGGCCGGGGGACCACCTGGCTGCGCCAGTAGTCGCGCACCGCCTCCAGGAGCCGTTCGCTGGTGTCCGGCTCCAGCCGCTGGTGGAAGAGGTGGCGGCTGTGGAAGGCGTGTTCGCGCAGCATGCGCTGGCTGAAGGCGTGGATGGTATGGATGGCCGCTTCGTCCATCCACTCGGCGGCGACCTCCAGGCGGCGGGCGCAGCGGGCGCGTGCGTCCGCCTCCGGATAGGCGGCGAGGAGGCCGGCGAGGACGGCATCGTCGGGGTCGGCGCGGTCCGGCTGTCGAAAGGCGGTCGCCGCCTCCCCCAGGCGATTGCGGATGCGATCGCGGAGTTCGCGGGTGGCGGCGATGGTGAAGGTGACCACCAGGATCCGCGGTGGCAGCAGGGGTTCCCGGAAGCCGTTCTCGTCGCCGTGGCCCAGGACCAGGCGCAGGTAGAGGGCGGCGATGGTCCAGGTCTTCCCGGTCCCGGCGCTGGCCTCGATGAGGCGGCTGCCGTGGAGGGGGAAGGTGAGGGGGTCCAGGGGAGAATCCCCGTGGGACTGCGGCTGTTGCTCGCTCATGCGGGGCCCTCCTCCTCGCTGATGGGCCGCACCGTCCGGACCAGCGGTCGGTAGAGCGCATCCCGCCAGTGGTCGAAGGCCTCGCCCAGCAGGTCATCGGCGGCGGCGAAGGTCCGGCGGAGGTGGGGATCGCCGTCCCGTTCGCCGGGCCTCTGGTAGCCATCCCCCTCGTAGGCCTGGCGGGCCGCCTTCCCCGGGTCGGTCTTCTCCGACTCCTCCGCCTCCAGGGCGGCCAGGGCGGTGCGCGCGGTCACCGGCAGGGGCTGCTGCTGACCCGCTTCCCAGGCCCCCAGCAGCGCCGTCAGGTGGGTGCCGGCCTCGCTGACCGCCAGGGGCGGGAGTCGAAGGGCGGCGATGGGCGTCTGTCCGCGCCGGGGCTTGTCCTCGGGACAGAAGAACAGCGTGGTCAGTGGCGTGCCGCCGGCGCAGGCCAGCAGGTGGGTGATCCAGGCCTCCGCCAGCCGATCCAGGCGCCGGTAGGGCGGGCTGTTCTGCCCCAGGCGGCTGACATCCCAGGCCAGTCGTACCGGGGACCCCGCGGCCTCCTGGTGGCGCAGGTCGGGGAGCCAGCCGCTGACGGTTACCTTGCCGACGGTGCAGGAGATCTCCAGCGGCACCTCCGCCGGTGGGCCGCATTCGGCGGTGAAGTCGCCGATCACCGCCAGGAGCCCCTCGGCATCGGTGCGCACCGCATCGGCGGCCAGCGCGCCGGGATAGCCGCCCGGGAGCTCCCCGGTGCGGGCGAGCCGTTCCAGGCCCTCGTCCAGCGCCCCGGCCCGGGCGGCCTCGTCCGCCGCCGTCTCCAGCCCGGCGGCGACCAGCTGGCGTCGGAGCTGCCACGCCGTCAGCCCGTCCAGGCCGAAGGGCTCCACATCCTCGTCGGCGGCGGCCGGCTCCTCCAGGCGGGTCCGCAGGCGGCCGTGGAAGAGGGCGCGTACGGGATTCTTCCAGAAGGCGACCAGCTCCCCGACGGGAATCGTGGTCTCCGCGGGGGCCGGCAGGGGCGCCTCCTCCGAAGGCGCAGGCGCCGCCTCGGTCGGCGCCCACTCGTGGGCGTAGGTAAAGCGGGGGTGGGTTCCGTCGGCCGGGAAGAGGGTGCGGCTGAAGGGTTGCAGGGGATGGACCACGGTCAGGGCCCGGAGGAGGTCGTCGGCCTCCGCGTGTTCATGGGTGGCGACCAGGTGGTCGCGGAGCTGCCCCACCAGGACCGAGGGGGGCTGCTCGCTGTCGTCGCGGATGCTGCGGCCCACCCAGCTGATATGGAGGTGGTCCCGGGCGGAGAGCAGCGCCTCCAGGAAGAGGTAGCGGTCGTCCTCGCGCCGGGAGCGGTCGCCGGGGCGGTAGTCGCCGTTCATCAGGTCGAAGTCCGCCGGGACCGGGGTCCGGGGGTAGGCGCCATCGTCCATGCCCAGGAGGCAGACCACCCGGAAGGGGATGGCGCGCATGGGCATCAGGGTGGCGAAGTTCACCGCCCCGGCCAGGAAGCGCTGGGCCAGCCCCCCCTCGTCCACCGCGGCCAGCCAGTGCTCGCGCACCACCGCCAGCGGCAGTTCGTCGGCCAGTCCGGCCTCCTGGCAGCGCCCCTCCCAGCTCGCCAGCGCCTCTTCCAGCTGAACCAGGGTCAGGCGGTCATCCTCGTCCACCGGGGCCAGGAATTCGGCCAGCAGGGCGCGCAGGGTCTCCCCCCAGTCGGCCGGGCTCCGCGGCTGCGACAGGTGGGTGCGCCATTGGCGGAGCCGCTCCACCAGCTCCGCCAGGGGGCCGGCGGCCGCCGCCTCCAGCCCGCCGACCTCGGCGAAGGGTTCGATGCCGTTCCAGGGGCCGTGGTCGCCCACGGCGTAGCCCAGCAGCATGCGGCGCAGACCGAAGGCCCAGGTGTTGCGGTCCTCCTCGGGCAGGCCCAGGCCGGCGCGCTGTTCGCTGTCCAGGCCCCAGCGGACCCCGGCGCCCTCGGCCCAGCGGTGGAGCCGGGCGAGGTCCCCGGCCTCCAGCCCCAGGCGCTGGCGCACGGCCGCCACGTCCAGCAGGTCCAGGAGTTCGCCCACGCCGGAGCGCGCCCGGGGGAGCTCCAGCAGCTGCTCCAGGGCGACCAGGACCGGGGCGCGGCCGCGCTGGCCCTGGTCGGAGATGGTGAAGGGGATGTGGCGCGGGTCCTCCGTCGACAGCCGGCCGAAGACGGCGCGGATGTGGGGGGCGTAGGTCTCGATGTCCGGGACCATGACGATGATGTCCCGCGGGCGCAGGTCGGGCTGGGCATCGAAGCGCGCCAGGAGCTGGTCGTGGAGGGCCTCCACCTCGCGCTGGGGCCCGTGGCAGACGTGGAAGCGCAGGGAATCGTCCGTCTCCGGGACCGGCGGCCAGGCCACGCGGCTCTCGGCCACCGGGCGCAGGTCGCGGATGTCGTCCTGGAGCTGGTGGAGGAGGCAGTCCCCGCCGGGAGACTCGAACAGGTCGATACGCTGGCGCGGCAGCGCCTCCACCAGGTCGCGGTAGTTCGTCGGGTCGTCGTGTTCGTCCAGTAGGCGGACGTAGTCGCGCCCCTGCTTGCCCCAGGCGGCCAGCAGGGGGTGGGCGTGGGCATGGAGATCCGCCTCGTCCAGCTCCACCGGCATGCCGGGCCGACGCGGGTGGCGGCTGGCGGCGGCCCTCAGCAGGTCCCGGTCGGCCACGATATCGGCCCAGTAGTGTTCGCAGGGATTGTGGACGCAGAGCAGCACCTGACTCACCCGCGCCACCCCCTCCAGCGCCTCCAGGGCCTGCTGGGGCAGGGAGGAGATCCCGAAGACCACGACCCGGCGCGGCAGGCCCGCCGGGCGTGCCTCCAGCCCGGTCGCCGCCTCGCGGAAGCGGGTATGGATGGCGGCGCGGCTGGTGTGAGCGGTCGCCGCCGGAATATCCGCCAGCAGGGCGCGCCACAGTTCCGGCTGCCAGGCCTGATCCGGCGGCAGGGTCCGGTCCCGGCCATGGGCATCGGGGAGGCTATCGTGGCCGGCCGCCCAGGCGTCCAGCCAGTCGGCGCGGTAGACCTGGTACTGGTCCAGGAGGTCCGCCAGGCGGCCGGCCAGCTCATGGCGCTTGCGGCCGTCGGGATCATCGGCCAGGAAGCCGGCCAGCGGCGCGAAGATCGGCCGGGACGCGAGGTCCGGCAGCAGCCGCATGAGCCGCCAGGTCAGCGCCTCCTTGGCGAAGGGGGAGTCCGCGGGGACCGACTCCGGGCCGAGGACGGCGCGGTACGCCGACCAGAGGAAGCGTGAGGGGAGCTGGATATCCAGGGCGGCGGCGATGCCCAGCCCCGGCTCCGGGGCGTCCGGCTCTCGTGCCAGGGCCAGGCGCAGCCACTGGGCGATGCCGTTGGACTGGACCAGGATGGTCTCGTTCTCCAGCGGCCCCAGGGGGTAGCGGCGCATCCACTCCACGGCGAGATCCCGCAGGCTTTCCATACGGTTGCCGTGGACCACCATGAAGCCCGGTCGCAGGTGGGGAGGCTGTTCCATGCGGTCGTTCTCGCTCGTCCCTGGCCGCCGGGATTGCTACTCCCCGGCCGGTTCCCCGTGGTCGTGATCATCGGGATCGGCGGCCTCCAGGGCGGCCAGCCAGTCGGCGGCGTAGTCGCCGGCCAGCAGGACCATGGCGGCGGCGATGGAGCCGTCGTCGTTCTCGGCGGAGAGGGTGTAGCGGCCCTCGTCCAGGGTGGCCATCTCGCGCAGGAGCTCGCCCACGGTGACGTCGTCGGGGTCGAGGTCCCCGGTGAGGATGGCCTCCATGCGGGTGGATTCGGTCATGGCTCGGGTCCTGTGGATAGGGTGGTACGTACCCTGCCGGTGGGCGGGGGTTGGCGCAAGGGCCCCCGACAGGGGCATGGTGTCCGATATTCAGGTGCCCGGGAGCAGGGCGCGCCAGTCCCGTTCGCCGCGGACCAGGGCGGCCTTCTCCGGTCGGCGCAGCCCCTTGATGGCGCGCTCCAGGCGCAGCGCCTCGGTATGGCTGAGCTCTCCCTGCTGCCAGAGCAGGCGCCGGGGCCCGCCGCCCATCCGCACGGCGCGGGCGCCGCGACCGGCCGCGTGGGCTCGGTAGCGGGCCTCCACATCGGTGGCGATGCCGGTGTACCAGGCGCCACTGGTGAGTTCCAGGATATAGACCGACCAGGCGCGGTCAGGGGGGCGGGTATCGGGAACGGTGGCCATGGCCTTCGCCGGAGGCGCGGCGCCGTGTGGCGACCGCGCGGGATTGGCTGGTCGGGGCAGCAGGATTTGAACCTGCGACATCCAGCTCCCAAAGCTGGCGCGCTACCAGACTGCGCTATGCCCCGATGGCAGCTATTCTAACCAAGGTGAGGCCGCCAGGCGATGGCGAAAATCTTCAAGAACATTATTGAATAATGAAACACCACCGCTATAATGCGCGGCATTGGTAACATTCCCAGGAGGGCATGAGTGATGCGACACGGGATGCGGGTAATCGCCGCTGCGGCGACACTGGCCCTGGCACCACCGGCCGGGGCGGCCTTCTTCGACCGCGAGGCGGCCGTGGATCACGCCCTGAGCCACAATCCGCGGCTGGATGCCAGCCAGGCCTCCATCGGTGCGGCGGAGGCGGACCTGGAGGCAGCGCGCTCGGCGGGGTCGGCGCAGGTGGCGCTCACCGCCAGCGGCAGCGCCAGCAACAATCCGTTGGACGCCTTCTCCCACAAGCTCCAGGCGGGGAACATCGAGGCCGACATGGCCGCGATGGATTTCGGGGACTTCGACCCGGATGAGCTCAACAATCCCGATCCCAGCTTCCTCATGTCCACCGGCGTGGAGGTGCGCTATCCCCTCTACACCGGGGGCCGGGTGAGCGCGGGGGTCCAGGGGGCCGAGTCGGCCCGGGAGGCGGCGGAGCTCGGCCACCTGCGCGCCCGGGAGGTCATCGCCTACCAAACCCGGCGCGCCTACCTCGCTGTCCAGGCCGCCGAGCGCGGTCTGGCCATCGCCGAGGATGCGGTGGCGGCCGCCCGGGACCACGCCGAGACCACCCGCCGGCTGGTCCGGGACGGCCGCATCGTCGAGTCCGACCAGCTCACCGCCGAGGTCAATCTCAACGAGATGGAGGCCAACCGCGACCAGGCGCGGCAGCGGGTGCGCCAGGCGCGCAACCGGCTGCGGCTGGCCATGGGCCTGGATCGCGACGAGCCCCTGGAGGTGGCGGAGCTGCCGCCGGTGGACGAGATGCCGGAGCTCGCCGGCCTCGAGACCCTCCAGGCCGAGGCGCTGGCCAGCCGCCGGGACCTCCAGTCCCTGCGGGCCCAGCAGGCGGCCCAGCGCGCCCGGGTGGACATGGAGGAGGCCGCCTACGGCCCGCAGGTGAACCTCGTCGCCTCCGGTAACACCTACGGCGAGAACTCCGCCTACGACAACACCGCCTGGCGCGCCATGGCCCAGGTGCGCTATCAGCTCTGGGATGGCGGCACCGCCAGCAGCAAGGCGGCGGCGGCGCGCCAGCGCACCGAGCGGGTCCGCGCCGAGATCGCAGATCGTGAACGGGCCATCCGCAACGAGGTCCGCCAGGCGGTGGACGATATCGAGCTGGCGCGCGAGCGGCTGCAGAACAGCCGCGGCACCGTGGAGCGGGCGCGGGAGAACGTCACCCAGGTGGACCGCCGCTACGGCCAGGGCCGGACCATCCTCATCGACGTCCTCCAGGCCGAGGGGCGGCTGGTGAAGGCGCGCAACGAGGTGCTGAGTGCCCGCCACGCCCTGCAGGCCGGCCTGCTGCAACTGTCGGCGGCCCAGGGTCGCCTCCTGGAGGAAAACCAATCCGTTACGGGGGAGATGCCGTGATGCGTGCGAGTTCCCTGTTCATGACCGCCCTGGCCGGCCTCCTGCTGGCCGGCTGCGTCCACGAGGCCGGCGAGCCCACGCCCTTCGCCCAGCGCGAGGCCGTGGAACAGTCGGTGACCGAGACCCAGGTGCGCGATGGCCGCGTGCGGGTGCCCGAAACGGCCATCGTCCAGCGCTGGGACATGCCCCACGTCTTCGTGCTCGAGGAGGGCAAGGCCCGGGCGCGGCTGGTGGAGCCCGGCAAGGATCGTGGCCGCTATCGCGAGGTCCTGTCGGGTCTCGATGGCGACGAGACGCTGGTAGTGGGCGACCTGGAAGAGGTCGTCGACGGGACCCCCATCCGGCAGTAGCAGGCCCGCTAGAGGAGACCGAACGTCATGGCCGAACCGAACCACGGCAGCGACGAGGGGATCCGGCCCAATATCGCCGGTTCCATCGCCCGCGCCTTCATCGATAACAAGCTCACCCTGCTGATCATCCTCTTCTCCTTCCTGGTGGGGATCTTCGCGCTGAACTTCACGCCGCGGGAGGAGAACCCGCAGATCGTGGTCCCGGCGGCCAACGTGGTCGTCTCCAAGCCGGGGGCCTCGCCGGAAGAGGTGGAGGAACTGGTGGTCAAGCCGCTGGAGTCCATCCTCCAGGGCATGCCGGGGATCGACGACACCTATGCGGTGGCGCGGGATTCCATGGGCGTGGTCACCGTCCGCTTCAACGTGGGCGAGGACAAGGAGGCGTCCCTGGTCAAGCTGTATGACCGGATCATGTCCAACATGGACCAGATGCCGCCGGGGACCAACGAGCCGGTGATCCAGCGGGTGGACGTGGACGACGTTCCCATCATGAAGGTCTCTCTGGCCTCCGAGGAGCGCAACGATCTGGAGCTGCGCCAGATCGGTCTGGATGCCATCGAGCACCTGCGCCGGGTGGAGGGGGCCTCGGCCTCCTACGTGCACGGCGGGCGTTCGCGCACCATCAACGTGGACCTCGACCTGGAGGCCATGCGCGAATACAACGTCACCCTGCTCAAGATCTCCCAGGTGCTGGAGGCGACCAACATCGACATCCCCTCCGGCCAGCTTACTCGGGACGGCACCACCTTCCCGGTGCGTGCCGGCGGCATGCTGGAGGATGCCGACGCGGTGGGCGATGTGGTGGTGGCGCTGGAGCGCCACCGTCCGGTCTTCCTCAAGGACGTCGCCACCGTGACCGACGGCGCCGGTGACCTGAACCACGTCACCCGTATCGGCTACGGCGCCGCCTACACCGGCGAGCGGCCGGAGAACCTGGAGATCCCGGCGGTGCGCATGGCCATCGCCAAGAAGCCGGAGGCCAACGCGGTCTTCGTCGCCGAGCGGGTGCTCCAGCGGCTGGACGAGATCCAGGGCAGCGTCATCCCGGAGGATGTCCGGGTGGACGTCACGCGCAACGACGGCGCCAAGGCCAACCAGGCGGTGAACTTCCTCATCGAGCACCTGGGCATCGCCATCGGCAGTGTGGTGGTCCTGCTCATCCTCTTCCTGGGCTGGCGGGCCGCCGGGATCGTGACCATCACCATCCCGCTCATCCTCTTCCTGACCCTGGCCATCGGCTACGCCATGGGCCAGACCATCAACCGGATCACGCTCTTCGCCCTCATCCTGGCGCTGGGGCTGCTGGTGGACGACTCCATCGTCGTCATCGAGAACATCTACCGCCACTACAGCGGCAAGGTGAAGGACTACCTGGAGACCGCCATCGACGCGGTGAACGAGATCGGCAAGCCCACCAACGTCGCCACCTTCACCGTGGCCCTGGCGCTGGTGCCGATGTTCTGGGTGACCGGCATGATGGGGCCGTACATGGCGCCCATCCCCTTCTTCGTGCCCACGGCGATGATCGTCTCCCTGGCCATCGCCTACACCGTGGCCCCCTACCTCGCCTACCGCTTCCTCAAGGCCGGGGGTGGCGGCCACGAGAGCATCGAGGAGCACAAGCGGGGGATCCTGGAGAAGCTCTACGCCGTGATCATGCGGCCCATCCTCCGCTCCATCTGGGCGCGCATCCTGTTCTTCCTCATCGTCATCGGCCTGATGGTGGGTGTCATGGCCATGCCGGCCTTCGACAAGGTGAAGTTCATGATGCTGCCCAAGAACAACACCAATACCTTCAACGTCACCATCGACATGCCGGAGGGCACCGCCCTGGAGCGGACCGACCGGGTGGCCCGGCGCGTGGGCGACGTCCTGCGCGAGCACCCGGAGGTGACCAGCTACGAGCCCACGGTGGGCATGTCCGGCGTGGTGGACTTCAACGGCCTGCTCCGGGGCAACAGCCTCAAGGAGGGCGAGCATGTCGGCGCGGTGCGGGTGAATCTCACCAACAAGCACCACCGCGACATCTCCTCCATCGAGATCGTGCGCAATCTGCGGCCCAAGCTCGACGCCATCGGCGAGCGCTTCGATGCCAACATCAAGCTGGTGGAGGACCCGCCGGGGCCGCCGGTGCGGGCGACCATCCTCGCCGAGGTCTACGGCCCCGACTACGACAAGGTCCGCGAGATCGCCCGGGAGCTGCGCACGGAGGTCTTCGAGAAGACCAACGACGTGGTGGACATCGACACCTCGGTGAGCGCCGATACCCGGGAGTACGATATCCGGGTGAACCGGGAGAAGGCGGCCCTGGCCGGGATCATGCCGGCGGAGGTGGCGCAGACCCTGCACGCCTTCCTGGACGGTCGTGACATCGGCACCATCCACATGGATACCGCCCAGGAGCCGGTGCCGATCCACGTCCAGATCCCCACCGAGGCGCGGGTGGACGTGGACGATCTCGAGGACATCTTCTTCACCAACGAGCAGGGCCGGCAGATCCCGCTCACCGAGATCGCGACCATCGAGGAGCAGCCGACGCCCAAGCCCATCCAGCACCGCAACCAGCGGCCGGTGGCCTACGTCACCGGGGAGCTGGGTTCCACCAGCCAGGTCTACGCCGTGCTGAAGATGTGGGACTACCTGCGCAACAACGCCCTGCCCAGCGGCGTGAAGCTCGACCAGTACTTCATGGCGGCGCCGGATACCACCGGCTACAGCATCCGCTGGGACGGGGAGATGCGCCTGACCCTGGACGTCTTCCGCGACCTGGGTTCGGCCTTTGCCGTGGCGATCATCCTCATCTACCTGGTGCTGGTGGGCTACTACGGCTCCTTCATGGTGCCGATCATCGTCATGGGGGCGATCCCGCTGACCATGGTCGGGGTCTTCCCGGGCCACTGGGCCATGGGGCAGCACTTCACCGCCACCTCCATGATCGGCGTCATCGCGCTGGCCGGGATCGTGGTGCGCAACTCCCTGTTGCTCATCGACTTCATCCTGGACAACCGGCGGGCCGGTGAGGGTCTGTTCGACGCCGTGCTCCATGCCGGCATCGCGCGGCTGCGGCCCATCATGCTCACCGCCCTGGCGCTCATCATCGCCACGTCGGTGATCCTGACGGACCCGGTCTTCGGCGGCCTGGCCATCTCGCTGATGTTCGGGGTCTTCGCCTCCACGGCGCTGACGCTGTTCGTCATCCCGCTGCTCTACTACCTGTACGAGCGGCACCTGCAGCGCAAGGCCGAGCGCCGCGGCGAGACGCCGGCGTAATCCGGTAACCGGCCGGTAGGTCGACGGGCCCGCTCCCCCGGGGGAGCGGGCCCGTTGCTTTGGGGCGATTGGGCAGCCGCCGGCACAGCCGGTATACTGGCCGAATCCACGCGAAAGTGGCGGAATGGTAGACGCGCTGGATTTAGGATCCAGTGGGCTTTGCCCGTGCGAGTTCGAGTCTCGCCTTTCGCACCAGCTTTCGGGGAAACCCCCACCCGTGGCCGGTTGTCACGGGAAGATCAATCGCGTTGAAATTGCAGAATCCGACAAGAGGAGTCGAGATGGACGTTTCCGTCGAATCCCCCGGTGGCCTGGAGCGACGGCTCACGGTCACCGTCCCCGAAGACCGGGTCACCACCCAGGTGGACCAGCGGCTGGAGCAGATGCGCAAGAATGCCCGGATCGACGGTTTCCGTCCCGGGAAGGTGCCGCTCTCGGTCATGCGCAAGCGCTACGGCTCCCAGGTCCGCGAGGAGGTGGTCGGCGAGGTGATCCAGTCCTCGCTGGTCGAGGCGCTGGGCCAGCAGGAGCTCAGCCCCGCCGGCACCCCCGAGGTGGAGGCGCCGCAGATCGGGGATGACGGCAAGCTGACCTTCACCGCCCGGTTCGAGGTCTACCCCGAGGTCACCGTGCCCGACGCCGCCTCCCTGGAGGTGGAGCGTCCGCAGGTCACCATCGAGGAGGCCGACGTGGATCGGACCCTCGACATGATCCGCGAGCAGCGCAAGGAGTGGGTCGAGAAGGACGGGCCCGCCGAGGAGGGCGACCGCGTCACCCTGGACTTCAAGGGCTACGTCGACGGGGAGGCCTTCGAGGGCGGCGAGGCCAGCGACTTCGCCGTGGAGATCGGCTCCGCGCGCATGCTCGAGGGCTTCGAGGATGGCCTGCGCGGCACCTCCGCCGGCGAGAGCCCGGAGCTGTCGGTGACCTTCCCCGAGGACTACCCGGCGGAGAACCTGGCCGCCAAGACGGCCCGTTTCGAGACCACGGTTAAGAAGGTGGAGACGCCCCAGCTGCCCGAGGTCACCGAGGAATTCGCCGCCTCCCTGGGCATGGACAGCGTCCAGGCGCTGCGTGACGAGGTCCGTTCCAACATGGAGCGCGAGCTCAACCAGCGCCTGCGCGAGCGTGTGAAGGACCAGGTGATGGAGCAGCTGTGGCAGAACCACGGCCTGGAACTTCCCCAGGGCCTGGTGGACCAGGAGGCGGACAACCTGGTGGAGCAGATGCGCCAGCAGATGCAGTCCCAGGGCGCTGCCGCCCAGGACGTGAACCTCGACCGTTCCATGTTCGACGAGCAGGCGCGGCGCCGGGTGGCGCTGGGCCTCATCCTGTCGAAGGTCGTGGAGGACGAGAGTCTCCAGGCCGATCGCGACGAGGTGCGCGAGAAGGTGGAAGAGATCGCGGCACCCTACGAGCAGCCGCAGCAGGTGATCGACTACTATTATGGGGATCGCCAGCGGCTGGCAGAGGTGGAATCCCTGGTGCTCGAGGGCAAGGTGGTGGAGTGGTTCGCCGAGCGGGCCCGGACCACCGACAAGCCCATGAGCTTCCAGGATCTGATGAATCCCGGCGCCGAAGAGGCAGAGGGGGAGAACGCATGAGCGAAGGCGAAGGACAGGGCATGGCCCCGGAGATCCAGAACTCCGGCCTCGTCCCCATGGTCGTGGAGCAGAGCGCCCGCGGGGAGCGTGCCTACGACATCTTCTCGCGCCTGCTCCGGGAACGGGTCATCTTCCTGACGGGGCCGGTGGAGGACCACATGGCCAACCTTATCGTGGCCCAGCTCCTCTACCTGGAATCCGAGAATCCCGACAAGGATATCCACCTCTACATCAACAGCCCCGGCGGCTCCGTGACCGCCGGGCTGTCGATCTACGACACCATGCAGTTCATCAAGCCGGACGTGGCCACCATGTGCGTGGGCCAGGCGGCGAGCATGGGGGCGCTCCTGCTCACCGCCGGCGCGGCGGGCAAGCGGTTCGCCCTGCCGCACTCGCGGATGATGATCCACCAGCCCCTGGGCGGCTTCCAGGGCCAGGCGTCGGACATCGAGATCCACGCCAACGAGATCCTCAAGGTCCGCGAGCGGCTCAACAAGATCATGACCCACCACACCGGTCAGGACGAGGAGAAGGTCGCCCGGGATACCGACCGCGACTTCTTCATGAGCGCCGAGGAATCGGTGGAGTACGGCCTGATCGACGAGGTCATGACCCATCGCGGGGCGGATGCCGGTGCCTGACATCCGCCGCGAAGTTCCGGTGCGCGGCACCCTCGAAACCAGGCACAGCGAGGTGGTTCAATGAGCGACGAAAAGCACGGCGGCGACGAGAAGCTGCTCTACTGTTCCTTCTGCGGCAAGAGCCAGCACGAAGTCCGCAAGCTCATCGCCGGTCCGTCCGTGTTCATCTGCGACGAGTGCGTGGATCTGTGCAACGAGATCATCCGCGAGGAGATCCAGGAGCAGGAGGCGAGCACCGGCCGGAACAAGCTGCCCACCCCGTCCGAGATCCACGGCACCCTGGGCGAGTACGTCATCGGCCAGGACACGGCCAAGAAGGCGCTCTCGGTGGCCGTCTACAACCACTACAAGCGGTTGGAGAGCGGCCAGCGCAAGGATGACGTGGAGCTGGCCAAGAGCAACATCCTGCTCATCGGGCCCACCGGTTCCGGCAAGACCCTGCTGGCCGAGACCCTGGCGCGGATGCTCAATGTCCCCTTCACCATCGCCGACGCCACCACGCTCACCGAGGCGGGCTACGTGGGCGAGGATGTGGAGAACATCATCCAGAAGCTGCTGCAGAAGTGCGACTACGACGTCGAGAAGGCGCAGAACGGCATCGTCTACATCGACGAGATCGACAAGATCTCCCGCAAGTCGGACAACCCCTCCATTACCCGGGACGTCTCCGGGGAGGGCGTGCAGCAGGCCCTGCTCAAGCTCATCGAGGGCACGGTGGCCTCGGTACCGCCCCAGGGCGGGCGCAAGCATCCCCAGCAGGAGTTCCTGCAGGTGGATACCAAGAACATCATGTTCATCGTCGGCGGCGCCTTCGCCGGCCTGGACAAGGTGGTCCGGGAGCGCACCGAGAAGGGCGGCATCGGCTTCGGCGCCGAGATCCGGTCCAGCGACGACAAGGTCTCGGAACAGGAGCTGATGCATACCGCCGAGCCCGAGGACCTGGTGAAGTTCGGTCTCATCCCCGAGTTCGTGGGCCGCGTCCCGGTGCTCGCCGTACTGGACGAGCTCGACGAGGATGCCCTCATCGAGATCCTTACCGAGCCCAAGAACGCCCTGACCAAGCAGTACGCCCGCCTGTTCGAGATGGAGGGGGTGGAGCTGGAGTTCCGGGAAGAGGCGCTGCGGGCCGTGGCGCGCAAGGCCATGGAACGCAAGACCGGCGCCCGGGGGCTGCGCTCCATCCTGGAGCACCACCTCCAGGAGACCATGTACGAGCTCCCCTCCATGGAGGGCGTGGCCAAGGTGGTCATCGACGAGGGCGTCATCACCGAAGAGACCCAGCCCATCTTCATCTACGAGGGTGGCGAGCAGCAGCAGGCTGCCACCGACCACTGACCCTCCGCTTGAAAGCCGCCGGTAGTGACCCCATAGTGTAGTCAGGTATTCGGGGTCCACCGGCGGACCCCCCTATTGCAAGAGGTATCCCATGGCATCCGAGGAATCCACTGCCCCCGTCGTGACCTCGGGTTCCGCGCCGCTTCTGCCGCTGCGGGACGTCGTCGTCTATCCCCACATGGTCATCCCGCTCTTCGTCGGGCGGACCAAGTCCATCGCCGCCCTGGAGAAGGCGCAGGAGGAGGAGACCCCCATCCTGCTGGCCGCCCAGAAGAGCGCGGAGACCGATGACCCGGGCACCGACGAGATCCACGAGATCGTCACCGTCGCCTCCATCCTGCAGCTCCTCAAGCTCCCCGACGGGACGGTGAAGGTGCTGGTGGAGGGGAGCCAGCGCGCCCGGATCCAGGAGTACGAGGCCACCGAGGACTACTTCCGCGCCCGCTATGCGGCCCTGGAGGCCGGCGAGGCGGACGAGCGCGAGGCCGAGGTGCTGACGCGCTCGGTGATCTCCCAGTTCGAGCAGTACGTGAAGCTCAACAAGAAGATCCCGCCGGAGATCCTCTCCTCCCTCTCCGGGATCGAGGACCCGGGCCGGCTGGCCGACACCGTCGCGGCCCACATGGCGCTGAAGATCGAGGAGAAGCAGAACCTCCTGGAGATCGCCAATCCGCGGGACCGGCTGGAGCACATCCTCGGCCTGCTGGAGACCGAGATCGACCTGCTGCAGGTGGAGAAGCGCATCCGCGGCCGCGTGAAGCGGCAGATGGAGAAGTCCCAGCGCGAGTACTACCTCAACGAGCAGATGAAGGCCATCCAGAAGGAGCTCGGAGAGCTCGAGGATGCGCCCAACGAGGTCGAGGAGCTCGAGCAGAAGATCGAGAAGGCCGGCATGCCCAAGGCGGCCTACGACAAGACGACCCAGGAGCTCAACAAGCTCAAGATGATGTCACCCATGTCCGCCGAGGCCACCGTGGTCCGCAACTACGTGGAGACCATGGTTTCGGTGCCGTGGAAGACCAAGACCCGGGTCCGCAACGATCTCAGCAAGGCCGAGGACGTTCTGGAGGCCGACCACTACGGCCTGGAAGAGGTGAAGGAGCGGATCCTGGAGTACCTGGCGGTGCAGAAGCGCGCCCGCAAGCTCAAGGGTCCCATCCTCTGCCTGGTGGGCCCGCCCGGGGTGGGCAAGACCTCCCTGGCGCGCTCCATCGCCCGGTCCACCAACCGCCGCTTCACCCGCATGAGCCTGGGTGGCGTCCGCGACGAGGCCGAGATCCGCGGCCACCGCCGGACCTACATCGGCTCCATGCCGGGCAAGCTCATGCAGAACATCATCAAGACGGAGAAGAAGAACCCGCTCTTCCTCCTGGACGAGATCGACAAGATGGCCATGGACTTCCGGGGCGACCCGGCCTCGGCGCTGCTGGAGGTCCTGGATCCGGAGCAGAACCACGAGTTCAACGACCACTACCTGGAGGTGG
Source organism: Thiohalospira halophila DSM 15071 (assembly GCF_900112605.1). NCBI lineage: Bacteria > Pseudomonadati > Pseudomonadota > Gammaproteobacteria > Thiohalospirales > Thiohalospiraceae > Thiohalospira > Thiohalospira halophila. The sequence goes on along the minus strand of NZ_FOMJ01000001.1, from coordinate 632,818 downwards.
ACTACGACCTCTCCGAGGTGATGTTCATCACCACCGCCAACACCATGAACATCCCCGGTCCCCTGCTGGACCGCATGGAGGTCATCCGGATCCCCGGCTACACCGAGGACGAGAAGGTCAACATCGCCAAGCGCTATCTGGTGCCGGGCCAGGTCAAGGCCAACGGCCTCAAGGAGGGTGAGCTTAAGGTCTCCGATGCCGCCCTGCGCGACGTGGTCCGTCACTACACCCGGGAGTCCGGCGTGCGGAACCTGGAGCGCGAGATCGCCAAGGTGGCGCGCAAGGTGGTCAAGGAGCTGGTCCTTGGCGAGAAGGGTCGGGCGAAGGTCAGCGTCAGCCCCAAGAACCTGGACAAGTACCTCGGCGTGCGCCGGTTCCGTTACGGCGTGGCCGGCGAGAGCGACCAGGTGGGCCGGGTCACCGGTCTGGCCTGGACCGAGGTGGGCGGCGAGCTGCTCACCATCGAGACCGCCGTGGTCCCCGGCAAGGGCAAGCACAAGGTTACCGGCCAGCTCGGCGACGTCATGAAGGAGTCCATCGACGCCGCCATGAGCGTGGTCCGCAGCCGCTCCGCGCGCCTGGGAATCCCGGCGGGCTTCTACGAGAAGCGCGACGTCCACATCCACGTGCCCGAGGGGGCCACACCCAAGGATGGTCCCAGCGCCGGCATCGGTATGTGCACCGCGCTGGTCTCCGCGCTGACGGAGATCCCGGTGCGCGCCGATGTGGCCATGACCGGTGAGATCACCCTGCGGGGCGAGGTGCTCCCCATCGGCGGGCTCAAGGAGAAGCTGCTGGCGGCCCACCGTGGTGGCTTGAAGACGGTGGTCATCCCCGAGGAGAACCGCAAGGACCTCGCGGATATCCCGAAGAACGTCAAGCAGGCCCTGGATATCCAGCCGGTGCGCTGGATCGACGAGGTCCTTACCCTGGCCCTGGAGCACATGCCGGAGCCGCGAGCCGAGGAGGACATGGAGCTGCTGGACGTCACCCCCGACGATGCGGAAGCCGAAGAGGCCCGGCGGCACCACTGATCGACTTCCCGCCCTGGGCGAGATGGCGCGCACGCGCCGTCTCGGGTTGATCCCGCTCTCCGGATGGCCCATAGTGGGTTCGTGCCGGGGCATCGCCTCTGGAGGGAAGTCTGGCGGTGGCCCGTGGGCCCGTGACGGGCTTCATTGACAGTCGTTTCGTGCCATTGATATAACCCCAGGCACCCATTTCGCTGCCGCCGGAGCTACGGACGGCGAGTTTTCAAGAACAAAGAGGGGAAGTCGCGTGAACAAGTCTGAACTCATCGACGCCATTGCCGAAGGGGCTGATCTTTCCAAGGCTGCGGCCGGTCGGGCGCTGGATGCGACGGTGGATGCCGTCACCGACGCGCTGAAGAAGAACGACCAGATCAGCATCGTCGGTTTCGGTACCTTCTCTGTGCGTGAGCGCGCCGCCCGTACCGGCCGTAACCCGCGTACCGGCGAAGAGATCAAGATCGCCGCCGCCAAGGTCCCTGCCTTCAAGCCCGGCAAGGCCCTCAAGGATGCGGTGAACTGAGTACACGCTCAGAGACGGGTGCTTAGCTCAGCTGGGAGAGCGTCGCCCTTACAAGGCGAATGTCGGGGGTTCGAGCCCCTCAGCACCCACCATTGAAGCTCGTGCGGCGGCGATCATCAGGTCGCTCCCGCGGTAGTCCGGGGACCGCAGGGTCCCCGCTGTCTGCCAGGAAAAGGGGCGTGCCTGCGGGTACGCCCCTTTCTCATGGATTCCCGATCGGACGGACCAACCATGCTCGACGCCATCCGTAGCCGGGCCCAGGGCTGGATCGCCTGGGTCATCGTCATACTGATCACCATCCCCTTCGCCCTCTGGGGTGTGCAGGAGTATACGGGTGGCGGCGGACCGCCTTCCGTGGCCGAGGTCGACGGTCAGTCCATCGCGCGGCAGGAGTTCCAGCGCGCCTTCTACCAGCGTCGCCAGCAACTGCAGGAGGTCCTCGGCGAGGACATGGCCGCAGCGGGCTTCGACGAGGCGACCATCCGTGAACAGGTACTCCAGGGCATGGTGGAGGAGCGTGTGCTCCTCGGTGCCCTCCGGGATGCCGGCTACACCATCGGCGATCGGGAGCTCGCCTCGCGGATCCGCGCCGTCCGCGCCTTCCAGGAGGGCGGCGACTTCTCCCGGGAGCGCTACGAGCAGGCGCTCTCCAGCCAGGGCATGCTGCCGGGGCAGTTCGAGGACCGGGTGCGCCAGGACCTCCTGGTCCAGCAGCTCCGGGCCGGTGTGGAGGAGACGGCCCTGGCTACTCCGCGGCAGGTGGATGACTACATCGCCCTCTGGCGGCAACGGCGAGAGGTGGGCTGGCTACGGGTGCCGCTGAGTGAGTTCGCCGACCCGGGGGCCGTTGCCCAAGAGGATATTCGGGCCCACTACGAGTCCCACGCGGAGCGATACCGGACTCCGGAACAGGTTCGAATCGCCTACGTCGAGCTCACCATGGACGATGTCGCCGAGGACATCGAGATCGACGAAGAGGCGTTGCGGGAGGAGTACGAGGCGCGCCAGGATGAGTTCGGCGAGCCGGAACGGCGCCGCGCCCGGCACATCCTCTTCACCGCCCAGGGCAGTGGTGACCAGGGCTGGGAAGAGGCGCGGGCGGAGGCCGAGGCGGTCCTGGAAGAGCTCGATGAGGGGAAGGAATTCGCCGATCTGGCCCGGGAGCACTCCGAGGATCGGGCGACCGCCAGCGAGGGCGGTGACCTGGGCTGGTTCACCCGGGATGATCTGGACCCGGCGGTTACCGATGCCGCCTTCGGCCTGGAGCGGGGAGAGGTGGCCGGCCCGGTGCGCTCGGAGTTCGGCTATCACCTGATCCGGCTGGAGGAGGTGGATGAGGCCGAGGTGCCGCCCTTCGCCGAGGTGCGCGACGAGCTGGCGCGCTCGCTCCGCCAGGGGCGGGCGGAGCGCCGGTTCGTGGAGGCCACCGAGGAGCTGGCGAACCTCGCCTATGAACACGCCGATACCCTGCAGCCGGCGGCCGACTCTCTGGGGCTGGAGATCCGCGAGACCGGGCCCTTCGGCCGTGAAAGCGCCGACGAGGGGCTGGCTAGTAAGGAGCCCGTGGTTCAGGCGGCCTTCGGAGGCGAGGTCCTGGAGGAACGCTACAACAGCCAGCTGCTGGAGCTCAGCGACGATCGCGTGGCGGTGCTCCGGGTCCGGGAGCACCAGCCGGCGCAGCGCCGTCCCCTGGAGGAGGTCAGCGACCGGATACGCGAGACCCTGGCTCGGGACCGCGCCGCGGAAGCGGCCGAAGAGCGGGCGACGGAACTCCGGGAGGAACTCGCATCCGGGGCCGAGCCGGAGGCACTTCCGGCCTGGCAGGGTCCGCGTCGGATCGGCCGCCGCGGGGATGGTGAGATCCCTGAAGCCGTTACCCGTTCCGCTTTCCGGATTGCCCGTCCCGGGGAGGGTGCCAGCTTCGAGACCACGACCCTGGGTGACGGAGACCGTGCGGTCATCGGTGTCTTCAGGGTGATTCCCGGGGATCCGGAAGGCCTCGAGGAAGGAGAACGCCAGCGCATCCAGCGGCAGCTCGTGGAGACCAATGCCCGGACCGAGTTCGCCGGGGTCGTAGGGTCCCTGCGTGAACAGGCCGACATCTCCATCAACCTCGAACGGGAGTAGGCCTTGAGCGCGATGGCACCGGTCTCTCCCCGTGCCATCCTGGCCAGCCTGGCCCTCGCGGTGGTCGCAGGACTGGCCCTGACGCCGGAGACACGCTGGCTGGGTCTTGCCCCCCATGCGGCCCTGGAGACCATCGGCGGCCTCTTCCTGGATGCCCTCTTCGTCCTGGTGGTGCCGCTGGTCTTCAGTGCCCTGGTCAGCGGGATCGCCGGCATCGGGACCGGCGATGGCCTCGGGCGCCTGGGGCTGCGCACGGTTGCCTACTATCTCGCCTCCGGCACCGTGGCGGTCTTCATTGCCCTCGGGGCGGTGAACCTGGTCCAGCCGGGGTTGAGCGGTGGTGCGCCGGTGGGGGACTCCCTGGGCCTGGATGCGGAGACCGCGCAAGTGGGGCAGTCCCTGCGGGCCGAAGGGGACGAGGCGTGGAGCCTCCTGGATCGGCTCATCCCCGAGAACATCTTCGCCGCGGCGTCCGAGGGGCAGCTCCTCGGCCTCATCGTCTTCGCCCTGGTCTTCGGCCTGGCCATTGGCCGCCTGGGGGAGGGGGCGGCAACCCTGCGCACCTTCTGGGACGAGTCCTTCGCCGTGATGATGCGGGTCACCGGCTGGGTCCTGCGCCTTACCCCCATCGGGGTCTTCGCCCTGGTGGCGATGACGGTGGCCGAGACGGGGGTGGAGGCCTTCGCCTCCCTGGCCGTCTTCTTCGCCACCGTGGTCGGTGCACTCCTCCTCCACGGCCTGGTCGTGCTTCCCCTGGCGCTGTGGTGGACCACCGGCGTGGACCCCCGCCGCCACCTGCGCAACCTGGCCCCGGTGCTGCTTACCGCCTTCTCCACCGCCTCCTCCTCGGGGACCCTGCCGCTGACCCTCAATCGCGTGGAGCAGGGGGCCGGTGTCTCCAATCGGACCTCCAGCGTCGTCCTCCCCCTGGGGGCGACGGTGAACATGGACGGCACGGCGCTCTACGAGTGCGCGGCGGTGCTCTTCATCGCCCAGGCCTACGGCCTGGACCTGGGGCTGGCCGAGCAGGCGCTGGTGGTGGTCATGGCGCTGGCGACCTCCATCGGGGTGGCCGGCGTGCCGGCGGCGAGCCTGGTGGCCATCACCCTCATCCTCACCAGCCTCGGCCTGCCCCTGGAAGGGGTCGGGCTGCTGCTGGCGGTGGACCGGCTGCTGGACATGACCCGGACGGCGGTGAACGTCTTCAGCGACGCCACCGGGGCGGTGATCCTGGCGCGATGGGAGGGCGAGCGCCCCTATTCGGATGGGAAGGCGCCGGCGGAGACCGGCGCCGGGGCCTGAATCAGCTGTAGTAGCCGTTCATGCCGAGGATGGAGAAGCCGCTGTCCACGTAGAGGACCTGGCCGGTCATCCCGGAGGCGAGGTCGGAGCCCAGGAAGGCGGCGGTGTTGCCCACCTCGTCGATGGTGACGTTCTTCCGCAGGGGGGCATTGGCCTCCACCTCTTCAAGCATGCGCTTGAAGTCGCTGATTCCGGCGGCCGCCAGGGTCCGGATGGGGCCGGCGGAGACGGCGTTGACCCGGATGCCGTCGGGACCCAGGGAGTCGGCCATGTAGCGGACGTTCGCCTCCAGGCTCGCCTTGGCCAGCCCCATGACGTTGTAGTTGGGCATGGCCCGCTCGGCGCCGAGATAGCTCAGGGTGATGAGGCTGCCGTTGCGACCCTCCATCATGGGCCGGGCCGCCTTGGCCAGGGCGGCGAAGCTGTAGGAGCTGATCTCGTGGGCGGTGCGGAAACCCTCACGGGTCACCGCGTCCAGGTAGTTGCCCTCCAGCTCGCTCTTGGGGGCGAAGGCGACGGCGTGGACGATGATGTCCAGGCCGTCCCAGTAGTTGTCCAGCTGCTTGAAGGCCGCCTCGATCTCCTCGTCCGAGGAGACATCCATGGGCATGGTGATCTCGGAATCGACCTGGCCGGCCAGGTCCTCGACCCGGGACTGGAGCTTGTCGTTCTGGTAGGTGAAGGCGAGTTCGGCGCCCTCGCGGTGCATCGCCTGGGCGATACCCCAGGCGATGGAACGATTACTGGCCAGGCCGACAATGAGCGCGCGCTTGCCGCTGAGAAAACCCATGCGTGTCCTCCTCGCAACGGGACGGTGAGATTGGTGTGTGATCAGGGCGCTACGGTAAGGCCTTTGGTGACCGGAAGCAACGCCGCTCCGGATGGTCGTCTGCTCCGGGGGCGGTCGGCACAAGTCCCGGAGACCAGGTACGCCGTGAAGACGTCCCTGTCGGCTCGACGGCAGCATCCCTGCTGCCGACGACCTGGTATCCGGGACTTGCACCGACCGCCAGGCCTTTTCGGGGAGGTAGGCGGCTGCACTGTAGAAAGTCCCCCGGGTGGTGCATGCGGCGGTCTGAGTTCGTATAGTGAGGGCGGCTGAACGGGAGGCCCCTTGAATCGACTCACGCTCATCACTGTTGCCGGTTTCGGCCTGACGGCGCTGCTGATCCTCCTGGCCATGTTCCAGGTGGACCGGCAGTGGCGGGAGCTCGCCGAGATCCGCGAGGCCGTGGAGGAGCAGCGGGACCGCATCGGCGATCTGCGCCGGGAGCTGGCGCGCCGACCCGCGGCCACCGGGGCCGCCGAGGGCCAGGAGCGGCCCACCGTGCCGCCGGCCTTCCAGCGCGCCCACGAGGCCAGCCAGGAGCCCGATTTCGCCCCCGGTGACTGGCGGGTTCATGCCCTGGGGCAGGGCCTGGATACCCTGACGCCCCTGGTTTCCACGGATGCCTACGCCAGCGAGATCCAGAATTACGTCCTGGAGTCGCTGCTGGTTCGCCACCCCGAGACCCTGGAGTGGCAGGGGCTGCTCGCCCGCGACTGGGAGGTGGCCGAGGACGGCCTGACCATCACCTTCGAGCTCCGTCGCGGTCTGCGCTTCTCCGATGGCGAGCCGCTCACCGCCGAGGATGTCGCCTTCAGCTACGACTTCATCATGGACGAGGACATCGCCGCCCCCCGTCAGCGCGCCTACTACCGGCGGGTTCAGGAGGTGGAGGCGGTGGACGAGCACACCGTGGTCTTCCGCTTCGCCGAGCCCTACTTCAAGGCCCTCTCCCTGGCCGGCGGGCTGCCGGTGCTGGCCGAGCACTACTACGGGCGTTTCCGGGAGGATCCCGAGGCCTTCAACAACTCCCGCAGCCGGCTCTTCGGCTCCGGTCCCTACCGCTTCCCGGCGGCAGGGGAGTGGACCCCGGACAGCGGCCGCGTGGAGCTGGAACGCAATCCCCGCTACTGGGGGCCGGTGGAGCCGTCCTTCCGCCGGCTGGTCTGGGAGGTCATCGAGAATGATTCGGCGCGGCTGACGACCTACCGCAACGGCGATATCGACCTCTACCAGGCCCGTCCCCGGGAGTTCGAGGATCTCCTTGAAGATCCGGCGCTCATGGAGCGCAGCGAGAGCCGGGCCTACATGAGCCCCACCGGGGGCTACTCCTACATCGCCTGGAACCAGCGGGAAGGGGCCGAGACCCCCTTCCATGACCCGCGGGTCCGAAGGGCCATGACCTTTCTCACCGACCGCGAGGCGCTCATCCAGGAGGTCCTGGCCGGCCATGCCGAGGTGGCGGTGAGCCCCTTCAATCCGCGCAGCCCCCAGCATGACGACGGCATCGAACCGCGCGGCCACGACCCCGAGCGGGCCCGGGCGCTGCTGGCCGAGGCCGGCTGGGAAGATCGCAACGGCGACGGCGTGCTGGAGGACGAGGCGGGGAACGACTTCTCCTTTGAACTCACCTACGTCCAGGCGAGCACGGATACCCAGCGAGTGGTGGAGTACCTGCGCGACGCCTGGGCCCGGGCCGGGGTGGAGATGGTGCCCAGGCCCACCGAGTGGTCGGTGATGCTGGAGGCCATCGACCAGGGCGATTACGATGCCATCACCCTGGGCTGGACCAGCGACATCGAGATCGACATCTACCAGATGTTCCACTCCTCCCAGATCGGGGAGGGGGACAACTACGTCGGCTACTCCAATCCGGAGCTGGATGCGGTCATCGAGCAGGCCCGGGCCACCGTGGAGGAGGGGTCGCGCATGGCGCTCTGGCATCGGGCCGAGCGCCACCTCTTCGAGGACCAGCCCTATACCTTCCTGTTCCGCCGGGAGACCCTGCTGTTGATGGATGATCGCTTCCGCAACGTGCAGCAGACCCGCCTGGGCCTCAACGCGGATGCCGTCCCGGTGGAGTGGTACGTCCCGGCGGCCGCGCAGCGCTACTGAGGAGCCGGGATGCACGCCTACATCCTGCGCCGGCTCCTGCTCATGGTCCCGACGCTCTTCGGCATCACCGTGGTGGTCTTCGGCATCATGGTCGCTGCCCCCGGCGGCGTCTCGCCGGAGACCCTGACCGCGGGCCAGAATCTCGATCCGGAGGCGCGCAAGGCGCTGGAGGCCTACTACAACCGGCGCTACGGCCTGGATGACCCGGCGCCGGTGCAGTACCTGCGCTGGCTCAACAGCATCTCGCCGGTGGGTTTTACCATCACCGCTGACGGCGGCCTGGGCGCCTTCTCCTGGACCAAGGGCATGGACCTGGGGGAC
>NZ_FOMJ01000001.1:0-24461 GCF_900112605.1 Thiohalospira halophila DSM 15071 | reverse complement strand
AGCCGATGGAACAGCCGGCGGCGGAACGGATGGAACACCTCGCCGCACCGATGGAACAGCCGGCAACGGAACAGGTGGAACAGGCGTCGGATCACGGGGCGCGACCGGCCGTCGTCGGTTCAACAGCCGTCCAGGCCCAACCGGCCCCGACCCCGGCCAGGGGAAGTACGGACGAGATCCCGCTGGCCGCCATCCTTCGAGCCGTGGACAAGCTCCAGCGACACCTGGACCAGACCGACGACACCATCAGCCGGTTCGCCGACCGCAACAATATCCCTCGCCGGGATGTCTCCCTGTTCCTTCGCCACAAGGAGAACCTGGACGCCGGCAAGCGGTGCGCCTCGATGGCGAAGATCCGCACCATCATGGCAGCCATCCCCGACTAGCCCCTCCCTCCTCCCGGGGCCGGTGCCCGGCCGGCCCTCCCTTCTCCCGACTTGCCCCATCTCCGTTCTGCGGCATAGTGATGCCACGGCTTGGCCGTTAAATGTCCACAGCAACGTTGAGGTAACCCATGACCGAGAAGCTCAAAAAGGCCGATCTGATGGCCGCTGTCGCCGAGCGGGCCGGCGTGCCGAAGGCCCAGGCCGAGAAGGTGAGCGATGCCCTCCTTCAGGAGGTTGCCCAGGCGCTCCAGGACGACAAGAGCATCAACTTCCAGGGCTTCGGCACCTTCGAGGTGACCGAGCGGGCCGAGCGCCAGGGCCGCAACCCGCAGACCGGCGAGGCGGTCACCATCCCGGCGAAGCGGTCCGCCAAGTTCAAGCCATCCCAGGCCCTGAAGGATCTCTGAGCGAAGCGAGCAACACCGGCGCCCGACCGTTGCCAAGGGCGCCGGCCCAAGGATGGAGACGCGACCCATGCGTACCCTGCAACTACTCCTTGCCACCATCACCCTGCTCAATGCCGGCTGCGCCTCCCTGATCCCTGGCGGCGGTATCGAGGAGGGCAAGACCTTCAAGGCCACGGCCACCGCCACGTCGAAGCGTTCAGCAACGGAGAAAGCGTTGCGCCAGGGCGCCTTCAAGGCGGAGAAAATCGGGATCACCACCACGGTCCGCACCGGGAATGGGGAAGTGGAGGAATACGAGACCCGGACCGAGAGCCCGGTGTACCTCTACGACTACGAGGAGCTGAACTACTCCCGTCGGGGCTCGATGCACACGGTCACCGTGTCCGCGACCTACCTCCGGGGCGACCGGCGCCAGATCCGGGAGCTTCTGGCCGATGTCCAGAAGACCATGCGGGATGTGCGGCGAATCGAGCCGCTGGATCCCCGGAAGTACGCCTGGACCCATGAGGCCGACCATCTGCGCAGCGGGCACTTCCTGGCCCTGGTGCCGATGGAGCTGCGGATCTACCCCCGCCCGGAAGGTGTGGACCGCCCCTGGGATGTCGGCGTGTACATCGAGGCCGCCTACGACCATTCGCCACCTGGGGATGGGCCGAATGGAAAGGACCGGGAAGAGTGGGCTGTGGACACGACCTGGATGGGCTTCATCCCGTGGACCTACTCCCCCAGCGCGGGCCTCATCGTCTCTGCGGACGTAGGAATCGCGGACCGCGCCCTGGTGGGCCGCGAAGACTTCGATGACCCGGAGCCGGAAGAGATCGGGCTACCCGAGAGCGAAGGCTGGAGCCCGTCTGCTGGGGTCCGAATGGATGCCGTGCTACGAAGCGGTTGGGGGGTCCACTACTCCACTCGGCATATTGAATGGCAGGAAGGCCCCTCGGACCGCTGGCAGCGAGCCGAAATCTTCAAGGAGTGGTACAGGGAAGACCCGGGGCCCATTGCGAACCTACCCATCAATGGAGAACGGATCATGGGCTACCGCCTGAGCCTCGGCTACACGCGACTCGATGGCGGGGTGATGGACGACTACAGCTCCGCTACCCTGCAATTCGGCTTCATCTTCTAAGGGACAGGAGGACGGAACATGCTGAGCAAGCTACTTCGCACCCAGGTGCCTGAGACCTACAAGCGGGCCCACCCCACGCCAGCCGAGGAGCTGATGGCGCGTCTCAAGTCCCTTTTCACCAAGCGCGGCCTCAAGCAGGTTGCAGCCGACTACCGTTTGGGGTGTGAGGTGATTGCCGAAGAAAAGAGGGGCGGCCGGCCGCCCACGCTCTTTGAAGCTGGCCACCCACTAAACCGCGCAGGAGGGGCACATGGTCCGAAGTACCGGACCGTGATTAGCACCCTAGACGACGACTAATTCCGACCTGAATCACCCCCGCCCTGCTGCGGCTCACCGCCGCCAAACCAACCAGAGATTGTGCTTGTCGCCTCTGATGCTGCCTCTACCGCCTCACCATAGAGACCACCAGTGAGCGCATTCCCGGTCCCGGTAATGGCGTTGGCAGCGGTGTCAGAGGTGGTCTGAGGATTGTCTCCGATTCCCGGGGCTCCAGCGCCATAGTGGGGCTCCAGGACTCCCTCCACGGCGTTATCTACCACGTCGTACACCCCACCGGCCCCTTCCCGGGCCATCTCCGCCGCGTCGGCCGCCTGAGCGGTCTCGTTGTTGAGTTCCTGGCCCTTCTCGGCGCCTTGCTCCTGTGCGTTGAGTTCACCTCCCGGACCAAAAGCGGCGAACTCCATACCAAAGGTATTGGCCGCCGGCAGGAAGAGCTCCCGCTCCTCGCCTTCAGAGTGCCGTACATCCCGGTCGGCGGGCTCGGAGCCCACCTCGCGCTGCATACCCTGCTGCCCGGAACGGCCATCACCCTTATCCGCCTCGGGCCCATCAACCTTACCTTCAATGTCGGAAGCGGAAGTGCCGTCCCCGGTTGTCATACCGGGAGCATCCAGGGAGGGAGCCGTCGGGGCACCCTCGAAACCACCGTCCTCTTGGTAGGGGTTCCCGTAGGCTCCCTGCTGGTCGAGTGAATGCGCCAGCCCCTGGTAGAACTGGGTCGGGTTCTCTCCAGCCTCCGGCCCACCCAGGGCAGTCTGGGTGAAATGGTCGGCCAGCTCCGTCCCAGACATCTCCTGCACCGCCGCGGCCTCGTCTTCGCGTCCCAGGTTTTCCAGGCGCTCGGACTGCCAGTCCCGGTACTTCTCGGCAGAGCCGCTGTCGTTGGCAATCTGCGTCCTGGCCTCCGCCATCTGCATCTCGCGGTTCAGGCCGTAATTCTCACCCCATGTCTCAGCTTCTTCGGCTTGCTCCCTGTAGGACTCCGCCATACGTAGCTGCTCGGAATGCTCCTCCTTGGCGCTGTCCACCACGCTCGCGGTGCCACGGTCTTCCTGCGAGTCCACTTCCGACGCCGACTGGACATCGCTGTACTCACTCGACAGCGTACCGCTTTCGGTAGTGGTGTTTTTCAGCTCGGCCTGCACGCTGTCGCTAACCTTGAAGTTTTCGGAGGAGCTTGCTTCCAGCTTAGCCGCCATATCAACGGGAGAAACATTCGGCGTGGAGGCTCCACCGGATAGCGAGGCCGCAAACGCTCGCGTCTCCTCAGCCGACCAATCGTTCTTTTCCGCGAGAGCCTCGGCATGGCTCCACGCCTTCTGGTCCGCCACTCCGAGATTCGAGGACTCGACATCGCTGGCACTGCTGACGCTGCCCCACGACTGCTGGAAGGTCTGGTCCTCCGCCACCGAGCTGCTGACATTCTGGGCGTAAGCCTGCTCCCAACCGGCCGCCGCCGTCTCCATCTGCTGCGCCTGCTGCGCGGCAGAAGCGCCGAGGGTAAGGGAGCCAAGACGGCCATCGGCCGACTGGTCGTAAAACTCCGACCATCCGTGATCCCCCGCCTTGAGGCCGTTGCTCCCGTGGGCCACCTGCCCTGGACTGACATCGACGGGGGCACTGGTCTGGTCCTGCGCCACATTGCCGCTGGAGGTCTCGAACTGGCCCGTCAGGCGTGTGGCCGCCATGGTGGAGCCGGTGATCAGCATCAGCGTGATGACCGGCGTAGCCGCCCCCAGCATGCCGGCTACTCCTAGCCAGTGCTGCAGCTCCGACTCGATGATCCCGATACCGTTCAGGGAGACCGGCGACACATCCGGCCCCATGGCGTCGATGGTGTTGCTGATCGCCCGACTAGTCGCCCACTGCGCGAAGAAGTTGATGATGGCCAACACCGGGAGCCACAGCTGCGTCCAGCCGACGAACCCGAGGTACTTCACCAACATCTGGAAGCCCGAGCTCCCCAGAACGATCATCAGCGCCACGATGGGCGTGACCGCATACATCGCGGACTCCAGGAAGGTCATCAGGGGAACGACCACCTGCCGGAACATGCTGTCCTCCAGCGCCCAGGCCGTATCCCGCTGCGCCCGAGCCGTTTCCAGCATGCTCATCGCCGCCATGTCGCCGTTGGACGCAGCAGCCATCATCTCGCCTTCCTGGATGGCCCCCTTGAGCACGCGGTTCACGATGTACTGGTTGTGGTCCGCCGTGGACGACAGGAGAGCCTCGATTGCATTCTCCGCCCCCAGATTACCTGGATTCTGCCCACGACCGGCTACCGCACCACTGACGAGCGTATTGAGGTCCGAGGAGTTCTTGTAGGTTGCCGCGAAGTCCAGTAGTGCGTCATGGGCATCGGCGCAGCTGCAGTCGTAAGTCTTGTCGTCGATCTGCACACACCCCGACGGCATGCCGACGTGCTCGCCGATATAGGAGGTCGTCCAGTAGACATCGGAATCAAAACGCATCGCCGACAGCGGGTTCTCCGCGTTCAGGATCTCGGTCCGCTCAAGGGGGGCGTTCACGATATTCATGCCATGGGTAACGCACTCGGCTACATAGGTCTTAGCGGACTCCAGAAAGCCCGTGCTGTCCTGCTGGTACGCAAGACTCTCCAGCCCCCGGAGCCGCATCATGGTCTCCAGGGTACCCCCGAAGCCCTGATCACCCACGGTCATAAAGTCCGCCTGGCCGGGCATGGTGTAGACCTGTTCGAAGAGATCAGTGATCGTCTTCCCTATCGTCGAGATAATTCCTCCGGCCGCAGCCACCCCCAGGGGGACCTCCTCGATTGGGGTTCCGCCCTTCGCTAACGCGCCACTTTGGGTGTCCTCGATCAGTACGCTTGAGGTCGTGCCGAACAAGACGCTGAACAGCAGCCACGCGCTGACAATCGACTGCACCTCGATCTCTCGGGCTCCATCAATGAGCCCCTTAAGAATGACCCACAGGATCCCCAGAAAGAAACCCACCGCCACCATGGAGTCCCAGGACCCGTCGCCGGTAATCATGGCTACCCCACGGAGAACCCACCAGAGGAAATCCCCGTCGCCGGCCGCATAGATTGTCCATTCGGGACCCATAGCTACTGCGCCTGCTCGACTGCGGAGATGAGTTGTCTGCCGCGAGCGCCATGAGAGGCGATTCGCACTTCATTGAGGATCTCTATATCGTCCGCAGATTTCTTGATTTCCTCCTCAAGCATCGCCAGCTCATCCCGGATCTTCTCGAACCGCGGTGCATACTCATCCTGGAATATATCCGCAGCTCCCTTCTTATTTTGCAAAGCCTCTGAAACAATCCGCTCCAGTCGAGTTATTTCGTTGTACAGAGCGACGTAAGCAAGGCGCTTGGACCAGTAATCAATAGCGCCATCCAAGGGCGGATTGCCGTCACTCGACATCATCTTGACACTTTGCGCCATCTGGCCTCGGGACATCCGCATCACCGCTCTTTGCTTATCGCTTAGCTCCGGTGCATCAAAATCCCGGAAACGTTCATAAATTCCGCCATCATCACCTTCTTCGAAAATGGCCTCCCTGAAGACGCCGACCAGAGACTGCACTTCGTCTGAATACTCCTCAGCCTCTGGCTCCATGCAAGCATCATCATCGTCACACTTGATTAGCTGCGTTCCCGAGCCTTCCGGTATCCCGTTAAAAATCTCTTTTGGCCCAATGGTCGGCTGAAAGTTCGGGGCAGGGTTAATGGGCTCCCCCGAATCATCGTCGTATTTGAGGATTATTGTCCCCACCATGCTCTGGATGAGTTCCATGGATTCATCCGGGTCTAGGCCAGAGAAGACTGCAAACCCGTCGAGCCCTGCCTCCTTGAGAGCCTTCCAGGTGACGTTCATCTCAAGTTCAGCCTCTTCCTTCTCTTCCTCACTCAAATCCTTCCCAGTTATATCTTCCGTCGCGCCTTCCGCCCAATCGGCCGCTGCTCCAACATGGTTGCCGACCATTTTCCCTTTTTCTTCCAGCGTCTTTCCAAAACTGGAAGCCCTCATGCTTTCTTCACTTACCAGGCTTTCTGCGAGTGCACAGTCATCTTTAGCCCACTCGTTCCACTTATTGATTACGTTCTGGATACGCTTCATCTCCGCCGCAATGGTTGGGCTCATAATATCGAGCGCGACGCCAAGTGCATGCGTTACGATTTGGGGGCCAGCCATCGCTGACAGCTGTTCGCGCAACTCAGAGCCACTGATAATAGAAAAGGCGCCCGCATGGAAATCAACGCCATTACAGTCAGCCTGAAGAGAGGGGGGCTCGAAGTCGATGAGGTTGTGATTCGGGCCCTCCGGTGCACGCCAGCTGTAGTTCGGTCCGATGTATCCGGTGCGCGCCGAATTTGCCCACTTATGCCCCTCTTGGGCATATTCGATTCCATCTGACCAACGGTCTTCAATCTTGTCGGCCAAGTCTTCCAAGGCGCCACCGGCCAGGGCAGGCGCCGGCCCGATGAAGGCAAGTGAGCAGGCGATGGCGATCGTCCTTTTCTTCATTGCAGGCTCCCGGGGTAGTCCATTTGGTCTTCTCGCGCATTCAGGAGGGCTTCCACTGGGTCCTCACTGGACTCAGTAGCGCCAGGTGCAGCGCCTCGGTTGATTCGGTCAGCGTGCTTCAGAAGCGGATCAATGGGGTCGTTCATGCCCAAGGCGGCCCGCATCCGCTCGGGGTCCAGCCAACCATGGGCACTGGCTGAGTAAACGAAAGTCTTTTCCATCTGGCTCATGGCCTGGGGGCCCGCAGCGATTAGCTCCACAGCCTCGGTTGGCTTATGGACAGCCAGAATCCACGGCCCCTCCCCTTCCAAGGAAAAGGCGGCTTGAAAGTCGGCGCGCTTGAAGTCCAGGTGGCGGGAAATGGCCCCAGCCGTGGAAACCTCCAATACTTCCGTGCCGTACAGAGCTTTCATGCGTTCCATCGTCCGGGACTGAAGGCGCGCAAACGGCCCCTGCTCGTGGACGAAGAACAGCCCGATGTCCTTGCTCAGCTCTTTCAGTACCGCGGCACGCTGATCCTGTGCGTACTCCCGGCGGTCTTGGCGGGCCGCATTCGCTTCCACCATGTCGATCCCATCAAGAGTGGGGTCCTTGGCAGCGAACTCGCGCACCCGCTCCGCGAACCGGTTTCCTTTCGCTCGTGCCATGCGGTTGAGCAGTATGTACCGCTCTATGTTCTCGTCGGTGGGGTTGTCGATGGCCGCCCGGGTGGCCTTCTCGATCTCGGCCTTGATCCAGGCCGTGCCGAAAGGACGCTCGGCCATGGGGACTTCTTCGGGGTCAGAGGCCTCTGCCTTCGGCACCGGCGGTGGCTCCCGCCTGGGTTCTTCCTCGGGCGCTGCCTCTTCAGCCGGCGGATCCTCGTACCAAAACCACCCTTCGCTGTGACGCTCCAGGAACCCCTCGGCCACTGCTGCTGCAGGCAGACCTGCCGCGACGAAGAATATGGAGATCAGGGGGGTGAGTCGTGCGCGCATAGGTAGCCCGATGGCTGGACAACTACCATCACGCTACCTGAGAGGCCGGCGATTCTTTGTCAGCAATGGGGGGTCAAATGGGCCCTATTGCGTGCAGACGAGGGGAGTTTTCGGTAGAGGGTTGGGTCTTGTGAGGGGATGGTTTCTCTTCCAGCTCCCGGCAAAAGGGGCATCGCCCCTTAATCCAGTGGTTCCGATAGAACGGAGCACCGCAGATGTTGCACCACTCGTAGACCAGCTCCTCCGGATTGGTCATCTCACGGGCGATCACGTAGGCATAGTCGGCCGGCAAGGGCGTCCACCCCAACCGTTCGCACACCTGCTGACTGAGATCGAAGGCCGCACACCATGCCTCAACCTGGAAACTGCGCGCCGCTTGTTGCGCTCCAGCCGCATTCAGATAGGCCACCACGAACACCGATCCCGCGCGGTACGCCTGCTCAGATCGCATCGCCCGAGACTCGATGCCGCTGGGAATGGTCGAACGAATGACCGGTCCATTCGGGAGGAGCTCACGTCTCAGCTCCTGGCAGAGGGTGTACTGGATGCCGGTGATTTCGGCTACCACCTGGGGCCGCAGGCCACGGATGATCAGGTTCTGGGTTTGCCTTAGAGGCTCCCAGGTGCGGTAAGTCCAGCGAAGCCAGGCGCCAGCGCCCCGATCTTGCCTCCGACTCATCGCCGATCTCCCGTCGAACTCACCAGGACTGCCTGTGCTTGCCGAAGCGCCAATCGCCGCCCGTCCTGGAGATCCTGAATCGCCTTCTCCCAATACTTCGCCCCAAGGCGGTCCCGAATGGACACCACATCCGGGCTTGCCAGCAGATCGATCTGCTCGGTAGTCAGTCCCGCGATCTTCTCGCAAATGGCCTGCGGCAACCCGGTCCGCGCAGCGGCCTCCGCCGGCGAGACATCGTAGAGCGCGCGCACCAACAGGAGATACCGCCGGTTCAGCTCCTTGACCTCCGCCAGGGCGCGTTCACGAGGGAGATGCTCGTCATCCATCATCGAACAATTCTCCGGGAAGTCGGCGTTGGAGGGAGAGGACCTCGGCGCCGTAACGCCGTGACACCCACGGGTTCTGCCAGTGGTGATACCGCCCCAGTCCCAGCAGAACCTCGTCGGTGGAACGCAGCGCCTCCGAAAGAATGGCGGCTCCCACCCGCGCCGAAACCTCCGGGTCTAGAAGCTCCGCGGCGTTGTCCACTCGGTCGCTGTGCCAACGCCAGGAGATTTGGAGGAGCCCGATGTCTACGTTGGCTTCGGGATCTGCGGAGAGGAGTTCGCGAAGGGCCTGCTCGGCCTTTTGACGGGTGGGGAAGTACTGCGGACCGCGGGCGGGAGAGTTCAGTGTCCAGGGCCACGGAGCGGCCAGACCGCCATCAAGGGGGCGCCGCGATTCCTGCAGGGCCACGGCATAGAGCAATGCCGGGGAGACATTGTCATGGGCGGACGCGGCGCGGCTGAAGACATCGTCCTCGCCCGCCGCACAGGCGACAGGAAACGCCAGCGCGAGGACACCACTGTACGCAAATCTACGCCATTGCCCATCCATGGCAATGCAGTCTATTGGGGGAAAGCCCTTCGAGCGACACCTAATCGTGACATTCGAGAGTCACTTTTACGGTCAGATCGCCTCTTCCCGCCACACAGTCACAACTCGACCACACAGGCTACCGGCAGCGGTTTCGGCATCCTGAACGTCCAGCTCACCCAGTTTGTCCTGGCTGAACCGCGGACGCTCCTCGCCCGGGACCCATCGCAGCCGCAGAAGACAAGGATGGCCATCCGGGTCCAACGCACACCAGATCCCGGACCGCTGACTCTCGTCCGAGGTGTCCACCAGGACCAAATCACCGATTTCCAACGTCGGTTCCATTTCCTCGCCAGGAACGGCAAGCAACGCAACCGAGTGCGGATCCACCGAACGTTGCATGAGGCTCCAAGAAGACACCTCAGGCCAGTAGGGCAGTTCAGGCGCCTGAATCGTTGGCAATTGGCGCTCGGGCGGAAACACGACCTGGGAAAGCAGGGGCGGCCGGAACAGTGCCGTAGCTGCACGCGGATCATCCGGTAGTGCCCGCGGGTCGTAACGTTCGCCTTCACCGGTCACCAGCCACTCCAGCCTCACCCCAGCCAGGCGGGCGATCATGCGAAGGCGCTGGACATTGGGCGTCGCGATCTCGTTGGTCCAGTTCTGCACTGCCGACACCGAATAGCCCAACTCGCGCGCAAACGGCCGCACGCCACCGTAATCCCGGACGATCTGCTTCATCCGCTCAGCGAATCCCTTCTTTACAGTCGCGTCTTCAAGCTCCGGCCCGAAGTCCTCCATCTGCGCCTCCCGGTGCTGTTAATAGGTCCTGTAAACCGCCTCCAGTGTAACGGCTTGGTCGGCAATCTGAATGTATCTGGATGTAACTAACAGAAACCATAGTGAACTTTTTGAACGTTGCGGGAAAACCATTTTCTGGTACGTTTTCTGCGGCTCTCAAGGCACATTACAGACAGGGAGTAGCAATGGCCGACAACCTTCCGCATAAGGACATCCTGACCGATCCCCACCTCCGCCGAGCTTGGATCCGTCAGCAACTCGCCGACCAGGGCCTCACCCTGGCCGACGTGGCGTCGGAACTCGGAATCTCTCCGCAGGCGACCTATAAGGCCCTTCTCACGCCCTCTCGCCGAGTGGAGGTGGCCTTGGCCGGTCACCTTGGCATGCAGCCCCAGGAGCTGTTCCCCGAGCGGTATGACGAGTACGGGATCAACATCGCCTTCCGGTCCCCGCGGACCGACCTGGAAGAAGTGTAGGGGGCGATATGCGGGTTCTCACCGATACCGAATGGGAACGCCTGCGGCGGTGCAGCATGCTCGCCCAAACCCTGTACCTGTTCATCCTCTGGGAAGAGGCCTGCGCCACGGGCTCCGCGACCATTGAGACAGCGCAGGTCGATATGGGGTGGCAGCTGGAACGCCGGGGGGAATGGGCCAGTCGTCAGCGGATACGCCGCGCCCTGGATGAGCTGGAGCGACACGGCCTACTCGAAGTCGTGCGGCGCCGGCCGATGCCCGTCTATCGCTTACCGTGGATCTGGCCTTCCGATCTCCCCATCGGCGTCATTTCGTCTGAATCAGCCGAGGGTGCGGCATGAGGCAGTCGTCTCCGTCCATCAAGCTGAACAGCGCGGAGATGACCCGTATGCGTGCGCTGCCAGTACTGTGTCGCGCGCTGTACATCTTCTCGCTGCGGGCCCGGATGGACTATCGCAATGGGTACGTCGGCATCAAGTACCGGATCACCTATGACCGGATCCGCGACGACCTGGATGCCGCCCCTCTTCCAGGCGAGCAGTCGGAGCGTCCCAGCAAAGGCCAAGTGGCGCGTGCCCTTCAACGCCTGGAACGCGCCGGCCTCATCCAGCGGAAGCCTAAGGGTCGCCGGCTGATCGTTCACCTTCCGCATGCTGATTTCGATGAGAATCAGGACCTTGCCTCATTGTTAGCTAGCACTAACAAAGGGCGTGCCGAACGGCCCATAGGCCGATCCACAGGCCGATCCAGCAACCCTGTCAGGCCGATCCAGTCGGACGGGGAGAACAAATCCGAAAAACAAGGACATACGGGACGTAACCCTGCTGGGCCGATCCAAGGGGCGGCCCTAGGCCGATCCGTAGGCCGATCTCCTGATCCGGAAGATCCGGAATTAGATCCGGAACACACACACGCGCGCACGCGCACGCGCGATGGGAAAGGGGTGGCTTCGTTCGAGGCCGCAAAGGGTGTGTGTGTGCAGGGTGAAACGGAGGAAGAAGAAGCGATCATCCGAATCTGGGAGCACTGGAAGTCCGTGATGGACGCCCAGGATGCGGTCCTGGATCCCAAGCGGCGGTACTGCATCCAGCGCGCCCTCGGCTGGGGTTACACCCCAGCGCAGCTCTGCGAAGCCATCACCGGCTGCAGCCAGTCCCCGTTTCACATGGGAAACAGTAGCAAGGGCCAGGTCTTCAATGGGCTGTCCACCATCCTGCGTGACGCAGAGCAGATCGACCGAATGCGCAGCTCCATGACCTCGCCCGGCGCCAGCGGCGAACGGATCCGACACGGCTTTCCGGAATCCGTCCTGGAGGCCCATGCCCGTCCGGGCGAGGAGTACGAACACGTTGCCGCACGCCTGCGCGCTCAACGTGACAACGAAGTCCGCACCACCCAGGAGGGAAAGTAGCCATGGAGACCATCGAAGACGTGACCTTTGCGGTTGAGCTGATCCGTGCCGGCCTCCGGCCGGGGGTCATCGAGCTTCACACAGGGATCTCGGCCCGTCGGATCCGACGGTGGTGGCGTGAAGTCCACGGAACCAGCCCCACGCCGGGCCCGCTACCTACAGGCGGCTCGGTCCTCCGTTCCGCTGCCCGGCGCCGCGAGGCCACTGACTTCATTGCCCGCTATCGCACCAGGGGCGGCAACCTCCGGCTCGATGCCAGGCGGATCCTAGAGACCTACCGTGACCACCAGCAGACGTGGGAGGACCCCCAGCTGACGATCACGGAGACCTGGGCGCTGGTTCGAGATGCTGAGATCGGCGCGCTGATGGCCGTCGAGTGCCCCTACTGTGGCGGCACGCACTACCTTTCGATGACCCAGCGCGGACCCTCCCGGTGCCCCCTGTGTCGCCACCAGACCCAGGACACTGCCGAGACCATGGACGCTGCAGAAAGCTGAAGGAGACTCACATGGCCCTGATGAAGATTGCCGAATACCGCCGACGCTACTTCGCTGAAGGCTCTGTCCCGACACAGAACACGGTGAAGAACTGGATCCGCCGTGGGGACCTGTACGGCGAGCAGCTGGGTGGGCAGTGGTACGTGGACCCCGAACGCCAGGTCGTGAAGGCGAAGAACGATCTCGTCCTGAAGGTTATGAGCGATGGGGCGTAGGCGGTCCCGGCAGAACGCCCCCCTGCCTCCCAACCTCTACCCTACCAAGGCCGGAGGACGGACCTACTACCGCTACCGCCACCCGCAGACCGGAAAGTGGCATGGGATGGGAGGCGACCGTCAGCGAGCCGTAGAGGCCGCTCGACAGCTCAATGAGCTGCTGAGCCTCGGGAGTGACCTCGTCGCGAAGGTCCGCGGCGGCGGTCGAACCCTGGGCGACTACATCCGCTACTTCAAGGACGAGGTCCTGCCGGCCCGCCGCGTGAAAGGCGAGCCCTTGAGCCCGCACACGCTTCGCGACTACGGCTGGATCCTCGATGCCATCACCGAAGAGCTGGGGCACTTCCCAATCGAGAACGTGACCCAGAAGCAGCTGGCCGACTACCTCCAGAAGCGGCCCTCCCCGGAGGCCCACAACCGCCACCGGACCCTCCTGGTCATGGTCTATCGCCAGGCTGTTTCGGACGGCCTGGTCACCGAGAACCTGCCGGAACGGATCCTCAAGCGGGACCGCTCGAAGAAGGTACGCCAGCGACTCTCGATTGAGGAGTACCGCAAGATATTCAAGGCGGCCCGCCCCGCCATCCAGCACGCCATGGAGCTCTCCCTGAACGCGCTCCAGCGCCGGGCGGACATCCAGAAGTGGCGCTTCGATGATCAGCGAACGGACCCGGAGAGCGGCCAGGAGTACGCGCACATCATCCAGAGCAAGACTCGGAAGCACGGACCGACCGCGTATCTGCGGATCCCGTTGAACCTCCCGGTGGCCCACTCCGAGCTCGGCGCCCGGACCCTAGGGGAGATCATCTCGTCCTGTCGGGACGACATCGCATGCCCTTTCCTGGTCCACGAGCGCCCCCAGCGGATGGTGCGCTCCCAGGACAAGGAGCATCACTTCCAGCTCACCCCACGGGCCATCTCCGACGGATTCGCCGAAGCACGGGATGCCGCCGGCGTAGCCAGCCATCTACCGCGCGCCGCGCGGCCGACATTCCATGAACTGCTGAGCTTGGGAGAGCATCTGCGGAAGGAGTCCGGCTGGACGACCCGCCAAATACAAACGCTCCGAGGACACACCTCGGAGCGCATGACGGAAGCCTACTTGGAAGGCCATACCTGGACCACCGTGGAGGTGCCGCATGGCGGCTGATGGCGCCCAGGTTTTTTGCAAAAATTTTGACAATTTTTTGCAACGGCTTTTTAGGGACAGCCGTAAGTCCTTGATTATTTGGTCGGGACGGCAGGATTTGAACCTACGACCCCCACACCCCCAGTGTGGTGCGCTACCAGACTGCGCCACGCCCCGAATCAGCTACGCATGATAGCGCGAATCGCCGGCGTTCGCCAAGCCCCGTCAGCGACGGAGGATGGTCAGGACATCCTCGAGTTCGGTGCGGAACTGGCGCGCCATCTGGCGGCTGTGGTTGATGTCCTCGCGGGCGTGCTCGCTCTCCATGCGCTGGCGGGCGCCACCGATGGTGAAGCCCTCCTCGTAGAGGAGGCTGCGGATCTGGCGGATGAGGACGACATCCTCGCGCTGGTAGTAGCGGCGATTACCGCGGCGCTTGACCGGGTTGAGCTGGGGGAACTCCTGCTCCCAGTAGCGCAGTACGTGGGGCTTGACGTGACAGAGCTCGCCGACCTCACCGATGGTGAAGTAGCGCTTGGCCGGGATGTCCGGCAGCTCGTCGTTATTCGTCGGTTCCAGCATAGGCCTCGACTCGCGCCTTGAGCTTCTGGCCCGGACGGAAGGTCACCACCCGCCGCGCGGAGATCGGGATCTCCTCGCCGGTCTTGGGATTGCGGCCCGGACGCTGCTTCTTGTCGCGGAGATCGAAGTTCCCGAACCCGGAGAGCTTCACCTGCTCGCCGCTCTCCAGCGCCTCGCGGATCTCCTCGAAGAAGGCCTCCACGACCTCCTTGGCCTCGCGCTTGTTCAGGCCCAGTTCTTCGAACAGCTTCTCCGCCAGTGCGGCCTTGGTCAGTGCCATCGGTTTCGCCTTAATCTCTCAGGGTCGCGCCGAGGCGCTGACTCAGCGCCTGGACCACATTCTCGGTGACCGCCTCGACGTCACTGTCGGTAAGCGTGCGCGAATCGTCCTGCAGGGTCAAGCCCAGCCCCAGACTTTTTCGGCCGGAATCAATACCTTTCCCGCGATAGACATCAAACAGGCGCGAATCCCGGAGCCAGTCGCCAGCGGCCTCCCGGGCCACCGCCAGGACGTCGGCAGCGGCCACCGCCTCGTCCACGACCACCGCAAGGTCCCGGCGGATCGCAGGGTAGCGCGACGGGGTGCGATAGGTCGGCAGCGGCACCGCGGTGAGCGCCTCGGCGGCGATCTCGAACAGGTAGACCGGCTCGGCCAGGTCCAGCTCCTCGGCAATGACCGGATGCAGGGCGCCGAGCCAGCCCACCGGCTCGCCTTCGCGGTAGATGCGAGCGCTCTGCCCCGGGTGCAGCGCCGGGTGGCTGTCCGCCTCGAAGGTGAAGGCATCCGCGGCCCCGGTGGCCCCGATGATCGCCTCCAGGTCGCCCTTGAGGTCAAAGAGATCCACCGACTCGCCGCCGGCACCCCACTGCTCGGGCCAGCGCGGACCGATGGCGGCGGCGGCCAGGGCATTCTCCTGCTGGAGACCGTCCGCCTCGGGGCGGAAGCGCTGGCCCAGTTCGAAGAGGCGGACCCGGCTGCGCTGGCGGTGCCGGTTGTGCTGGACCGCGGTAAGCAGGCCGGGCCAGAGGCTGGTGCGCATGACGTCCATCTCCGCCGAGAGCGGATTGGCCAGGGCCAGCGGCTCCAGACCGGGCTCCAGGCGGCGCTGCAGGCGGGCATCGACGAAGCTGTAGGTGATCGCCTCCAGGTAGTCCCGGTGCGCCATGAGTCGACGCAACCGGGAGGCCGGCAGCCGCCCCTCGGGCTGGCGCGGGGCGGCCACCTCCATGGCTGGGAGGGCGGCGGGGAGCTGGTCGTAGCCCACTACCCGGGCGACCTCCTCCACCAGATCCTCCTCCACGCTGATGTCGAAGCGGTGGCTCGGCGGCACCACGCGCCAGCCGTCCAGGTGCTCGCTCTCCTGCATGCCCAGGCGGCGCAGGGCGTTGAGGACCGTGTCGGCATCGATGTCCGTCCCCAGCAGGGCATTGAGGCGTTCGTGCCGCAGGGGGACGTTCTCCCACCTGGGCAGCGCCTCGGTATCGGTGACCTCGGTGATGGGGCCGGGCTCGCCACCGGCCAGCTGCGTCAGCAGGGCCGTTGCCCGCTCCAGCGCCAGCCGGGGAAGCGCCGGGTCCACGCCGCGCTCGAAGCGGTGGGAGGCATCGGTATGCAGCCCCAGGCGGCGGGCACGACCGAGGATCGCCTCCGGGGTGAAGAAGGCGGCCTCCAGCACGATGTTCCGGGTGGACTCGTCCACGGCGGAGCCCGCCCCGCCCATGATCCCGGCCAGGGCCGTGGGGCCGGCCTCGTCGGCGATGACCAGCATGTCCGCCGCCAGCGACGTCTCGGCCCCGTCCAGCAGGGTCAGCGATTCCCCCTCCTCCGCGAAGCGAACCTGGAGGCCGCCATTGAGGCGGTCGGCATCGAAGGCGTGGAGGGGCTGGCCCAGCTCCAGGAGGACGTAGTTGGTGATATCCACCACCAGCCCCAGGCTGCGCAGGCCGCTGCGCCGCAGCCGTTCCTTCAGCCAGGTGGGCGTGGGGGTGGCGGGGTCGATACCGCGCACCGGCCGGACCAGGTAGCGCGGGCAGGCGGCGGGCTCGAGCACACGGACCCCGGCCGCCTCCCCGGTCACCAGATTGTCCGGAACCGCCGGCTCGGCGACGTCGCAATCGAAGAGCGCGCCCACCTCGCGGGCCAGGCCGCGCACCGAGAGGCAGTCGCCACGGTTGGGCGTCAGGTCGATCTCGATGGCCGTGTCATCCAGGCCGAGCCATTCCCGCAGGTCGGCGCCCACTTCGGCCCCGTCGCCCAGCTCCAGTAGCCCCTCGCTCCCCTCGCCCAGCCCCAGCTCGGTGGCGGAGCAGAGCATGCCGCGGGATTCCACGCCGCGCAGCCTGGTGGCCCGGATGGTGGTGCCATCGGGCAGTACCGCGCCCTCCCGGGCGAAGGGGGCGACCAGGCCGGCGCGGGCATTGGCCGCACCGCAGACCACCTGAAAGGTCGCCGCACCGTCGGAGACGGTACAGACCTGGAGCTTGTCCGCCTCCGGATGGGCCTCGCAGCCCTCGATCCGGCCGACCACGACGCCGCTGAAGGCGCCGGCCACCGGCTCCACGGCGTCCACCTCCAGGCCGGCCATGGTGAGCCGGTGGGTCAGCCCGTCGGTATCCACCGCCGGGTCCGCCC
This sequence comes from Thiohalospira halophila DSM 15071, assembly GCF_900112605.1. Taxonomy (NCBI): domain Bacteria; kingdom Pseudomonadati; phylum Pseudomonadota; class Gammaproteobacteria; order Thiohalospirales; family Thiohalospiraceae; genus Thiohalospira; species Thiohalospira halophila. Next base: position 7,499 of record NZ_FOMJ01000001.1, on the reverse strand, counting down.
ACTCCCGCAACCAGTGTTCGCTGACTCGCATGGTGGTTCTCGTCCCCCGGCGCTAGGCGCCGCCCCGTTCCCGGGCGAACTGCTCCAGCACGCCCAGGTCGTTTTCAAAGAAGACCCGCAGGTCGTCCACGCCGTAGCGCAGCATGGCCAGCCGCTCCACGCCCATGCCGAAGGCGAAGCCGGTCCAGCGCTCGGCATCCACGCCCACCTGCCCCAGCACGTTGGGGTGGACCATGCCGCAGCCCAGCACCTCCAGCCAGCCGGTGTGGCTGCAGACGCGGCAGCCAGCGCCGTCGCAGTGGACACACTCGATATCCACCTCCGCCGAGGGTTCGGTAAAGGGGAAATAGGAGGGCCGGAAGCGGGTGGCCAGGTCGCGCTCGAAGAAGGCACGCAGGAAGGCATCCAGCACCCCCTTCAAATCGGCGAAGCTCACGCCCTCGTCCACGTAGAGCCCTTCCACCTGGTGGAACATGGGGGTGTGGGTGAGATCGGAGTCGCAGCGATAGACCCGACCGGGGGCGATGACCCGAACCGGGGGCTCCTGCCCCTCCATGACGCGAATCTGCACCGGGGAGGTGTGGGTGCGCAGCACCGTGTGGGCGTCGAAGTAGAAGGTATCGTGCATCGCCCGCGCCGGGTGGGAGGGCGGGATGTTGAGGGCCTCGAAGTTGTGGTGGTCATCCTCGACCTCCGGCCCCTCGGCCGCCTCGAAGCCCATACCGGCGAAGATCCCCTCGATGCGCTCCAGGGTCCGGGTCACCGGATGGATGCCTCCCGCCCCGGCCCCTCGGCCGGGCTGGGTAACGTCCACCGCCTCGGCGGCCAGGCGCTCCTCCAGGGCGGCGTTCTCCAGCGTCGCGCGGCGGCTCTCCACCTCGCCCTGGACCCGCTCCTTGGCGGCATTGATGGTCTGACCGGCGGCGCGGCGCTCCTCCGGGGCGAGGTCGCCCAGCGTCTTCATGCGCTGGGTAATGACCCCCTTCTTGCCCAGGTAGTGCACCCGCAGCTCGTCCAGACGCCCCAGCTCCGTCGCGGCCCGGATGGCCGCTTCGGCCTCGGCGACGAGGCGGTCGATCTCCTCCACTGCGCGCTCCTTGAGAAGGTCCCAACGACAAAGGGGAAGGCCGCAACCTTCCCCTTCGACAATAACGGCGCGGGGCCCGGCCCCGCCGTCTTACTGCGCCAGCCCGGCCTTCGCCTGCTCGGCGATGGCGGCGAAGGCGTTGCGGTCGTGGACCGCGAGGTCGGCGAGGACCTTGCGGTCCATATCGACACCCGCCTTCTTCAGGCCGTTCATCAGCCGGCTGTAGGATAGGCCGCACTCCCGGGCCGCCGCGTTGATGCGGACGATCCAGAGGTTGCGGAACTGCCGCTTCTTCTGCCGACGGTCACGATAGGCGTACTGCGCCGCCTTGGTGACTGCCTGCTTGGCGTTGCGGTAATTATTCTTGCGCCGGCCGTAATAGCCCTTCGCCTCGGAGAGGACCTTCTTGTGCCGCGCCCGTGCGTTCACTCCGCGCTTGACTCGTGCCATTTCTCGGTCCCTCCCCTACTTGTACGGCAGCATGCGCTTGAGCAGCGGCTGATCGTTCTCGTGAACCATCGCCGGCTCGCGCAGGTGGCGCTTGCGCTTGGTATCCTTCTTGGTAAGGATATGGCTGCGATGCGACTTGCGCCGCTTGAACTGCCCGGAACCGGTGCGGGTGAACCGCTTGCCGGCGCCGCTGTTCGTCTTCATCTTGGGCATGGTCGGATTGCTCCGCTCTCGTCGTTGCTCCAGTGCCCGGGGACTGCCGCTACGGGCAGGTTTCGGGACCCCGGGACACCCCCAGGGGGCGGCGAACCGCCCCCGGCCCCGCTACTGCTTCTTGCGGGGCGCGATAACCATGACCATCTGCCGACCTTCCATCTTCGGCATCTGCTCCACGGTACCGATCTCTTCCAGATCCCCGGCGACGCGCTCCAACAGCTGCTTGCCCAGGTCCTGGTGCGCCATCTCGCGACCGCGGAAACGCAGGGTCACCTTGGCCTTGTCGCCGTGCTCCAGGAAGCGGGTCAGGTTGCGCAACTTGACCTTGTAGTCGCCCTCGTCGGTGCCCGGGCGGAACTTCACTTCCTTGATCTGGGTCTGTTTCTGCTTCTTCTTCGCCGCCTGGCGCTTCTTGTTCTGGTCGAAGATGTACTTGCCGTAATCCATGATCCGGCAAACCGGCGGGTCGGCATCGGGGGCCACCTCCACCAGATCCATTCCGGCCTCTTCGGCCAGCGCTAGCGCTTCCCGCGTCTCTACGACGCCCTTCTGTTCACCCTCGGCATCCACCAGGCGGACCTGGGGGATGTTGATGCCTTCGTTCAGGCGGGGCTTCTTCTGCTTTTCGGCGGCGATACTTCAATCCTCCGGAAGGACGCGGTCACGGCGCAGGATTTCCCCGTTCAGGCGGTCGGCAAAGGCCGTTACCGGCATGCTGCCGAGATCCGTTCCCGAACGGGTCCGCACCGCGACCTCGTCGTTTTCGACCTCTCGGTCCCCGACCACCAGCAGGTAGGGGACCCGCAAGAGCGTGTGCTCGCGGATCTTATAGCCGATCTTCTCGTTCCTCAAGTCCGAGACCACACGCAGACCCTGATCGGTGAGACGCTTCTCCACCTCGCGGGCATGATCGTGGTGGCGATCGGTGATGGTCAGCACCGCCGCCTGGACCGGCGCCAGCCACGCCGGCAGGTGGCCGGCGTAGTGCTCGATGAGGATGCCGATGAAGCGCTCCACCGAGCCGAGGATGGCGCGGTGGATCATCACCGGCGTTGCGCGGTCGCTCTCCTCGGTGACGTATTCGGCCCCGAGGCGCTCCGGCATGTTGAAGTCCACCTGCACGGTGCCGCACTGCCAGACCCGGCCCAGGCAGTCGGTGAGGGAGAACTCGATCTTCGGCCCGTAGAAGGCGCCCTCGCCCGGCTGCAGCTCGTACTCCAGGCCGGCGCCGGTGAGGGCCCGGTCCAGGGCCTCCTCGGCCTTGTCCCAGGCGGCGTCTGAGCCCACCCGCTTCTCCGGGCGGGTGGAGAGTTTCACCTCCACCTCGTCGAAGCCGAAGTCGCGGTAGGTCTGGTAGAGCAGATCGATGAAGTCCCGCACCTCGCTCTGGATCTGGTCCTCGGTGCAGAAGATGTGGGCATCGTCCTGGGTGAAGCCGCGCACCCGCATGAGCCCGTGGAGCGTGCCCGAGGGCTCGTTGCGGTGGCAGGAGCCGAACTCCGCCAGCCGCAGCGGGAGATCCCGGTAGCTCTTCAGCCCCTGGTTGTAGACCTGGACGTGGGCCGGGCAGTTCATCGGCTTCACCGCATACTCGCGATGCTCCGAGTGGGTGGTGAACATGTCGTCACCGAACTTCTCCCAGTGACCCGACTTCTCCCACAGGGCCCGGTCGATGATGGTCGGGGTCTTGATCTCCTGGTAGCCGTGGCGGCGCAGCGTCGTGCGGATATACTCCTCCACCTGGCGGTAGAGGGTCCAGCCGTGATCGTGCCAGAAGACCATGCCCGGCGCCTCTTCCTGGGTATGGAAGAGCCCCTGCTCGCGGCCGATACGGCGGTGATCGCGCCGCTCCGCCTCCTCCAGCCGCTTGAGGTAGGCCTTGAGGTCCTTCTTGTTGCCCCAGGCGGTGCCGTAGACGCGCTGGAGCTGCTCGTTGGCCGGGTCGCCGCGCCAGTAGGCGCCAGCGAGGGTGGTGAGCTTGAAGGCGCCGAGCTTGCCAGTGGAGGGCACATGCGGGCCGCGGCAGAGGTCCAGGAAGTCGCCCTGGCGGTAGATACTGATGACCTCGTCCGCCGGCAGGTCCTCGATGATCTGCGCCTTGTACTCCTCGCCCTGGTCGCGGAAGAACTGTACTGCCTCGGCGCGATCCCACTCCTCGCGATGGACCGGGATGTCCTGCTCCGCCAGCTCCTTCATCCGCGCCTCGATCTTCTCGAGGTCCTCGGGGGTGAAGTGCTGGTCGAAGGCGAAGTCGTAGTAGAAGCCGTTGTCGATGACCGGGCCGATGGTCACCTGGGCGTCGGGATAGAGTTCCTTCACCGCATGGGCGAGCAGGTGCGCCGTGGAGTGGCGAATGAGCTCCAGCCCTTCCGGGTCGCGGTCGGTAATGATGGCGACCTCGGCGTCATGGTCGATGGTGAAGTCGGTATCCACCTCTTCGCCATCCACCTTGCCGGCGAGCGCCGCCTTGGCCAGACCGGCGCCGATATCCGCGGCCACCTCGCCTATCGTCACCGGGTGGTCGAAGGCGCGCTGGCTGCCGTCGGGGAGGGTAATCGTGGGCATGGCTTTCTTCCGTCTCCGCGGTGCGCGAAGGAGCCGCTGCCGGGCCGCGGAGGACCCGCAGGCCGCCGTCGCAAACAAATAACCCCGCCGGGGAGCGGGGCCAGTGCGCTGCAATAAACTGGTAGGCGCGATTGGATTCGAACCAACGACCCCCACCATGTCAAGGTGGTGCTCTAACCAACTGAGCTACGCGCCTGTCGTTGAGGTGTGCATTGTAGAGATTTGACCGGCAGAGTCAAACCCCCTCCGCAGGCGCCTGATATATAAGGTTTTTCGGAGCAACCCCGCGAATACCGTTCCGTCTGGATGCCCTTGCAGGCCCCCATCCAAAGGCGCCTCAGTCAGGAGCGCCGGGGACGTGTGCCCAAGCTGTGCCCACAGGGTGCCCGCCTGAGCCTGCCGACGGCGAAACCTGATTCTGGGGATGAGCACTACTCAATCTGGGCATCTTCCGTGTGCCCAGGTTCCGGGATGTGTTCGACCAAGTCCTCGATCCCGCACTGGAAGTAATTGCAGAGTCTGTCCAAGACGTCCGTAGTCGTGTTGTACCCACGCTGATTGCCGATCTTCGATAGCGTTGTTCGGTTTACCCCGGTCTCCTTAGCTATCTCGCTGACAGTGATGTGCCGACCTTCCCTGAACTCTCGGTCAGCGATGCGCTCCTTAAGGCGATAACGGATCATTGGCCTCTCCTCGTCCAAGCACACGACTATAAACCAAGACCCTCACGCATGCGATTAGCCTAACCACTGTTCTTGACAGGAACACCTCTTATGCTAACATGTGTGGCGTACGGTTAACGTGCGTTAGGAGGAAAAGTCATGAGCCAGTACACATACCTCTCGGCTGAACAACTCGCAGAACGGATCCCGTACTGCGCCCGCTACATCACCGAGGTCCTCAAGGACCGGGAGTTCATCGAAGGACTCCACTACCTGCGCCCCTTCGGCGGTCGGCGTGTCGTGTACCTATGGGAGCCTATCGAGGAGTTGATGCTCACGCCTTACGAGGTACAGCAGCAACAGGATGGGATCCCGATGGCGGCAGGAGGGTTCTGCCATGGGTAGCATCCGTGAAAGAAACGGCCTCCTCTTCTTTGACTTCCGCTACCAAGGCAAACGGTGCCGTGAGCGGACGACGCTCAAGGACACGCGAGCCAACCGCAAGCGGATGGAGAAGGTCCTGCACCAGATCGAGGCCGCCATTACGTTGGGAACCTTCGACTACGCGGCCTTCTTCCCCAACAGCCCTCGGGCTAAGGAGTTAGCTGTAGAAAGTCAGCAATCTGCGCCAGAGAATCGGGAACCCGGGCGGTTCGTCTCAAACTCTGGGATAGAGAGCCCGACCTTCGCGGAGTTTGCCGAGGAGTGGTTCGCGGAGAACGAGGTCATGTGGAAGCGTTCCTACCGCGCCAAACAGCGCGACATCCTGGACCGCTACCTCAAACCTTCATTCGGGGAAGAGGGGGTCAGCGACATCAAAAAGTCCCACGTCCTCAAGTACCGGGCCCAGCTCGCCAAAGTCGCGCCCGATACCGGAAAGGCTCCCTCGCCTTCGTGGGTCAACCAGGTTACGAATCTGCTTAAGCAGATCCTGGATGAAGCCGCTGACCGATTCGACTTTAACACGCCCTTCCGCGGCATCAAGCCGCTACGAGTGGGCCGGACCGAGGTCGATCCCTTCTCCCTGGAAGAGGTGGAGCGACTGCTCGAGGTCCTGCCCACGGAGTGGCGGCCCTACTTTATCGTCCGCTTCTTTACCGGCATGCGTACCAGCGAGATCGACGGCCTCAAGTGGCACAACGTCGACTTCCGACGCCGGGAGATCCAGATCCGGGAAACCCGGGTCGCCGGTGAGACCGAAGATCCCAAAACGGACGGCTCCAGCCGGAGCATCCAGATGTCGAGCATGGTCGAGAAGGCACTGTACGAGCAGTGGGCCGCGACAGGGACCCTAAGCAGCTACGTCTTCTGCACCAAGCACGGGTATCCCCTGCGCTACCGGAACGTGAACAACCGGGTCTGGTATCCGGCTTTGAAGCGAGCGGGCCTCCGGCGTCGGAATCCGTACCAGACCCGGCACACCGCGGCCACGCTCTGGCTGGCCGCCGGTGAGAACCCCGAGTGGATCGCTCGCCAGATGGGCCACTCCAACACCAAGATGCTCTTCACGGTCTACTCGCGCTACGTCCCGAACCTGACCCGGCAGGATGGATCGGCCATGGAGCGCATGCTCCGTGCCCAGCTCGAAAGCGCCCACCAGGACACCGAAGCGGAGGTGCGCCATGACGACTGACACCCTCTCCCCGAGCACCGGCCATCCATCCGCACTGCATGGGCGTGGGCCTTCGCAGATCGCGGCCGCCTCCGAGGCCGACCAGCTCGAGAGCCTGACCATCAGCGAGCTGAAGCTGATCCTCGAGACCCCCGAACTTGGCCCCGATGCTCCCTATGGGGGCGTTTATCGCCTGCACAGGGTCTCCAGTGGCCTGGCGCACTGCGGGGAGCGCTTCTATCGGCTCCGCCTCTCCGATGTGACCGGGACCGCGGAGCTCTACTCCCGTTGTGCGGACTGGCCGGTAACGCCGGAAAACGGCCAGCCCCAAACGATCGGGATCCGGTGGGTCCACGACCGTTACGACAACCTGGCTCCCCTGGTGATCCCGGCACCGAGCAGCGCCCCTCTGCCCCGCTCACCACTCGAGCTGCTACCGGCCGAGGAGATCCCCCAGCCGGAGAACCTCACCCGGCTCTTGGAGCTCGTCGAGAGCCTTTCGACACCGGGGTACAAGCAGCTCATCAGGGAGGTCTTCGCCGACCCGGACTTCGCGTACCTGTTCGTCACCTGAAGTGGACCCCGATTTTCGGACCAGGTGAGAAGTAAAGATTGGCAGGCTATCCTCGGCTCAAGCAGAGGAGCCTTCCCATGTCCCGAGGACGAGGCAAACGACTCAGTGCCGACCTCAAGGCCCGCGTGGCCCTGGAGGCCGCCAAGGGCCACAAGACGGCCAGCGAGATCGCCCAGGAGTACCAGGTTCACCCGACCCAGATCAGCCAGTGGAAGCGGCAGTTGCTCGACGGCCTGCCGGACCTGTTCGAGGCCGGGCAGAGCCGCAAGGAGCCGACCACCGAGGAGGTGACGGCACCGCTGTATGAGGAGATCGGCCGGCTCAAGATGGAGC